>NZ_CP170198.1:0-300000 GCF_042434915.1 Aquimarina rhodophyticola | reverse complement strand
TTGATCGCCGAGATTAAGCACTCCATCGTTATTAGCATCTACGTATTGTCCAGACTTTATAAGTGCCAAATTAGGATCTGGCACAGGAATTTCATCATCAAAAATTTCTGCAGTTGCCGAACTGTTAGCTGCTCTAACCGTACCCATCGTTGGCGCAAATATGGTTGCTATAACCGTTTCTGTCACTTCTAACTCATCATCATCCAATACTGGCACTGTCACAACAATACTTGATTGATTTTGGGGGATGGTAAAACTTGTAACATTGGTATAATCTGATCCCAGAGTAGCTGTACCAGCATATGAAATAGCGCCTACAATATCAACTCCAGTTGTGTTAATTACACCACCGTCTATACTCACTTCAAACTCAATATCATCAACTCCTTCATTCCCATCTGATAAGCGCGTAATAGATAATTGTACGGTCGATGAGCAATCCTGAGTATCACCTAAAAAATCCCAATTGTGATCATTGATTAGTCTAGCTCTTGCCGCACCTTCTAAACAATACGTCATACCACCTACACCAAATAGAACATTATCTTGAACTGGCTGGCTTGACCAACTTACTAAAATTTTATCATAATTATCAGTAGACATCCCAGAACTATTAAAAATTTCATACATAAATTCCAGATTAGGGATCTGCCACGTACTTAGATCTTGATCAAAACTAAATGCACTAGCAAACATATTATCAGCATCCGTTAAGTTAGTTGTATTCCACCCGCTAATATCCTGATTAAAGACATCGGCACTTGAGAACATCGATCGCATTTGAGTTACACTTGATGTTTCCCAATTCGTTATATTTCCATTAAAATTATCTGCTGATGCAAACATAAAGTTCATAAATTTCACGTTTGAAGTATCCCAATTGTTCAGGTCTTGATTAAAAGCAACCGCACTATTAAACATTGAAGCCATATTAGTTACATTGGATGTATCCCAACCGTTTATATCTTGGTTAATAGCATATGCGCCTGAGAACATATTAAACATCGTAGTTACATTAGATGTATCCCAAGTTGTGATATCGCCATTAAAATTGATGGCATTTACAAAGGTACCTGTCATATCTGTAATTGTAGAAGTATCCCAATTGGATAAATCAGCAGTAAGATTAGTAGCACCAGCAAATAGCTCATTAAATGAGGTAACATTGGACAGATCAGGAGCATCGATAGTAGAAATATCTAATATACTTGCTCCTTTAAAATTTAACGAAGTAACCGCCAAATCCCCCCATTGTAATACATCCATAATATTTTGAGCACTATTAGGTTCTTTTTTAAAATCAAATTCTGAGAATGCTCCATTTATAGTTATTGTTACCACATAAATACTAGGCGTAGTATATGTATGACTATACCTAGCAGTAGTAATATTTGTCTCTATAGTACCATCGCCCCAATCAATATCAAAATTATAGGGGCCACCTGTATTAGGCAAAATAATGGTTTCATTAGGTACAGAGGTTTGCCATACAGTAATAAAGTCTTGTGAAAAAGAATTAATACTATACAATGTAACTAAGCAAAATAATATTGTAGTCATTCCATTTTTTCCTAGAAAACCTTTTACAATTTGCTTGTTAATGTTTTCAAAAAAATCAGAAAAAAACGCAAGAAATAGGGGTAGTATTTTTCGCATAACTTTAAGTTGGTTAAAATCAATAGGATCAAATATAACCGATTAATTAGCTTTTCACCGAATAAATTTGACACAAAATGTAAAAATAGACCTTAATTTAACTTTTTTTTAACATTTTATTACCCTCAAAAAAAATTAACACCTTCTTAACTTAGCCATGTAAACATTCCAATAAAAATTAATATTTCTATTAAAAAAAATTAATTTTCTACTAAAATTAACATATTCTCAATCAATAAATTATCAATTTTTACTTGTATTATAAGTATTTTTTTTATGAAAATTTAAAAATTTTGAAGTCTATTTATTAGTATTAATTATCATCATCCAAAACATAACATTCATCACATTACTATTACCTATTTATTTTTATTAAATGCTATTTAAAGTAGTGAGATTGGGACCGAAAAGTATCACTTTCGCCTAAAAAAACTGATGATAAAAAGTAATATAGTGATGGCTATCGACTATTCAGGTTATGTGTTTCACTCAAAATAGTCAACTTTTATAGGATATTATTTTAATTAATTTTCTTGTTCAATTCTCTCAAATTTCAACTTAAATTAAACTGAAATTTTACCTAAAAAATTATGCTGTCAAAAACTTTCAGCATCTATTAGAACGCGTATAGAATGAACCAAATCCTCAATAAGCTGTCTACTATAGTTACCATTTAAGCAGAGATTATACATACTATAGTATCCATTATATATAGGTAAACTCTCTCAACTACTATACATCCTCTAGTAATACGATGTTATAGTTGTGGTAAGTGTTGCTACCTAATGCAAGGATATGTTATTAAGTTTACGCTCTTGCTGTATGATAAGTTCATTGCGAATTCTATCCCATAAAACTTTAGCCTTTAAACGATTAGAGTCTTGGGTATCTTCTCTTGATAATGATAGCAGAATCATTTCTGCATTGATCAATACACAGTCGATATTATATAGCCTATTGTAAAAGGAGGGGGTTTTTACAAATGCCAAACTCCACTTCTCAAACGTGCGACCCGATTTAAATCCTTGATATAAAAGTATAACATTAGTGTGCCTAGGATCATTTTCTATTTTTTGATAGATCTTATCAATGGCTGTTCGTGTTCCCTCTAGCAATTGAAAAAAATAATTTTTATGATATACGAGACATCCTGATACTCCTAATTTTTCATTATTGGTTATTGATGTTTTGAGTAATGAGGTGAAATCCGATTTTGTAAACTTATCTGACACCTTAGAATAATAAGAAAGTTCATACGTTGGATCTGCTATGTGCAAGTTTTTACGATACTCATTAGGTTGTATACCAAATTTACTCGAGAATATTTTGGAGAAATAGCTACGACTATTAAAACCTATTTGATACACTATTTCGGATATGCTAAGGTCCGTTCTTTCTATCAACTCTTTAGCTTTTATTGCTCTTAAGCTTAGTATATACTTATTGACTGTCATGCCATAAAAGTGTTGAAAACCGTTTTGTATGAGTTTTTGATGTAGCCCACTTTCTTTTTCTAAATGATCTAATTTTAAAGGTTTATCAAGATTTCTATTAATATACTCGCTTAGGCGTAAGATACTTACACATTCTAGCTGTGTCAATTGATTATCAACTGGCTTATCGCATTTTAAATCATTATGATCCTTAAGCTGAATTGCTAAGAATTGTAATATACTTGCCTGAATTTGAAGTTTGTTAAAAAGATTACTAAAAGGTGTCTTTAACACCGTAGCTACCAAGGAAGAAGGCTTCGTAGAAAAACCTCCAAAATATGCATACGAATTACTGGTGGATATACTTTGGAAGATTTCATTTATTTGACTTTGCAAAATATCTGATCGCTTCGATGTTGAAATCAAACTTTTTTCTACCGTTAAAATCAAAAATTGGGTTTTTACATGCTTATCAAGTTTAAAACTGCTATAATCTCCAGAGTTGCTCCCTACAATTACATTTTGATTTCGATAGGCAGTTCTTTCTTTTTCTGAATGTTGAAAGTTATGAATTATATAGCCTTCTTCTATAAAAGTAAAATGAAGGTAGTCGTACTGTATACTTTTAAAGCTTAGTTTTACAGATTTTTTTAATAAAAGATTTCCTGTTAAAAGTTCCAGTCCTTCAAAAACTGATATTGCTTTTGCAGTTCCTCTTCCATAAGAGTTTTCAAAATCAACACTAGTATATTGAGAGCTTTCATTAAAATCGGTTGCAAGACTATGGGCCAATGCATGTAAAGCTCTCGTAGAACTGGAATGTAACATGGTAACGTTTTACACAAATTTAAATGTTCAAACCATGATGTTTTATTACGAATACATTAAAGTAAGCAAAAATAATGTTAAACATTACCGATATAAAACTAAGCGTATGGTGCATCATGCACTTTAGCTAGTTCGATAGACTCTTGAGCAGGATGTGATTTTAATTGAATGGGAAATTGTTGAGAAGCATTCCATAAAATTAAGTCTTTGTTTGCAAACTCTTGTAGATAATTGTCCATGGGCCAATGTGACCATTTACTGTAAAAATGATTACAATTATTTACTATTGATTCTAAATGATTTAAGGGTGGTCGATAAAATGAATGTTGTTGATGATAAACGGTACAAGGTGTAAGATAGAATGGAATCCCTAAGGCTCTTGCTTTAAAAGCAAAGTCGGTATCCTCTGCACCATAACCTTTGTATACCTCGTCAAAACCTCCTATCATCAAAAATGTACTGTACTTTAAAAAAAATGTAAGTGACCAAAACATACCATAATCATTGGATCGTTTAAGTACATCCTGTGATGGTCTGTGTGGGTGGGATACACTATAACTTTTGAGCACCTTTTCTTCTATTTCATCTATTTTTCTTGTTAGATATCTGGGGTTTCCCATATAGATTGTTTCGTCTTTTATATCAAGTTGATGAATAGTGCTTAAAAAGTTTTGTGAGGGAATACAATCTACATCCAAAAACACTAAAGTATCATATTGAGCTGCATGAGCACCTACATTTCTAGCACTAGCAATAGGTAAATTATCTGGCTCAAAATTATGTAGTAGCAGATGCTGTATCTCTATCGTATCCTCTGCTATTGAACTTTTTGCTTCACCTATCTCAACCAAAATAATTTCATCGGGGGTTAAATTTCCTCTTTTAACACCACATAAGGTGTTATACAAATGCTTATGGCGCCCTTTAAAGATTATTATTAAGGAAATTCCTTTACGTCTCATAACTCTTAATTTTATTTTTAAAATTTATTATATCCTCTGGTTTATAAAACCACTGTTTTAAATCTTTGGGCGGGATTAGCTGTAAATAGTTTTTTACACATTTGTCGATAGTTTCAAGATCAAAAAGAACGGCTAATTTATTTTTAATCAATGCTTGAGCCATTTTTTCCTGTTCTTTATAAGGTCTATTTTCTGGATATGCTATAAATTTATTTTTGAGGGATAATATTTCGGCTGTTAAATTAATCCCGCAACTGCTTATTACTACATCACTCTCTTTAATGTAGGTATCTACATTCGTAACATACCCTAGATAATCATTTCCTAACAATTCACTATCTCCATTGATATTACCAACTACTTTAATATTACAAATTGCCAATTTTTCTTGAATTTGGATAATCATCTCTGCAGTAAAGTT
The DNA here is from genome assembly GCF_042434915.1 of Aquimarina rhodophyticola. Lineage (GTDB taxonomy): Bacteria > Bacteroidota > Bacteroidia > Flavobacteriales > Flavobacteriaceae > Aquimarina. Next base: position 294,700 of record NZ_CP170198.1, on the reverse strand, counting down.
GGTTCCTCCATTACCACAAATAATTAAAACTTTTTTTCCATCTAATTTTGGAGTGTTTTCTACAATTCTATATTGGCTGCAATACGCAAATCTTGAGAAAAACCCCAAAAAAAATGTCTTACTTACAAAAGGTGCATATACATGTTGATCCAGCATTTGTCGTGGCAAAAAAGTATATAAAAACTCTGCTGCTCTATATGCTATTTTATGAGGTTCATCCTCCCTATCTCCAGGGAGCAAGTAGTATCCATAAGGTATTGAGCATAATCTACATAACGTTGCTGTCTCAACACTTACATCGACACATACTAAGGTAATGTTATATGCTATAATTGAATCTATTATTTGCTTAGCACGCTTAAGAATTTTTTTATTACTTTTTGGCAAATAATGGGCATAATCTGGTAGATTTGCTATGGCAGATTTATATTCTTCAACAGATGTGTCCTCATCCTCTATCGGTACAATATGATAATTAGATAACGTATTTGGTTCTTTTGCTTTTAGTATTAAAGTGTGTTCATAAATGGTATCCGCAAATAATTTGGCACTATTAAAATGACCATTTCCGTGACTGTGCGCATAGTAAGCTATCATAGAATATTTTGAATTAAATGGTTAGCTTGTGCCATTTCATAAAGTTCTTCATACGCGTCCACCATGGTATAATGATTACAAAATACTTCTGCTCTGGCTCTGCAGTCACGTCGGTCCAATCGTTCGATACTCTGTAATCCCTGTATAAATGTAGCAGGATGATCTATACTATATAAACATCCCGAATTGTCATTAATTATTTCGGAAGCCGCTCCAACCGCATTAGCCAAAACAGGTACTCCGCATGCCAAAGCTTCTGCTATAACTAATCCATATGGCTCTTCCCATAGACTAGAAAATAAAAATCCTTTTGAATTTTTAATGTGAGTATTTAAGGCTGATTGTTTTAAATGACCCACATATTCAAAATTTACTTTATCCAAATGGGGTTCAATTCTTTCTTTAAAATATGTATGATCTGATATAGGACCAGCTATCTTAAGTTTGACACCGGCAGTCTTACAGAGTTCTAAAATTCTATCTAAACCCTTTTCTTTGCAAATTCTACCACTCCAAGAGTAATAATCTTGAACATTTATATACTCCGTCTTCCATTTTGATAACTCAATTCCATTATAAATTGGAGTTACCGTAGGCAAATGTCTTTCATAAAGTTCACACAAACTTTTACTAACTCCCGTGAATAGTTGATTATGCCTACTTGAAATAGCATCTATACCCACTTTTAAATAAGGAAAAATAGGTGTATGAAAGGTAGTTATAAATGGAATAGGTGATAGATTACCCAATATTATCGATTGATAATGAAATGAATGGTTTTGAATGATATCAAAATCTCCCTGAAAAAATAGATTAAGTGCTTTTGATACTGAAGAAAATTCAATTAGCTCTTTTGATAATTGAGGGTTCACTTCTTTTTTATCATCATAATACAACATGCTGCCAGGGAGTTGTGACCCTTTTACACATAGTGAAGTTACCTCATGACCCCTATTTATCAATTCATTTACTAATAAAGCAGTAATCATTTCTAATCCTCCTTGATACGGTTGTACGATAGGAAATGCATCATGGCATATAATTCCAATTTTCATCTATCCTTTTTTAAATAAATTAAACCTTGACCAAGTCAACTCTTGGTCCTTATGATACTTTGCATACGCTAGTTGTAGTCCAAATATAAGTGTGCAAGTTGCCAAAAGATGATGTGACAAACCATATAGAACAATGCTAGTTAGCAATAAAACACTAGGTAAGAAATACCATGTATTAGAAGTTGACTTTTTGGATAAAAATTTATTAGTTCTCAAAAAGGGTTTATCACGTTTAATAAAATAGTTCATCCAATAAAAAGCACCTATTTCTACTAAACCTAAATGAATCAAAAAGCCATTCCAACTATTTATCGTTTTATGTTTAGAAATTTTCCTGAAGATGATAAATTGAAATAAACAATGTAAAAGAATACCAACAAAACCAATACTGTAAATCAAATCCGCATGAGAGATTCCAAATACTAAGAGCGGAAATGCTATCAGCATAAGAAGTAAAATAAAACCTATCAAATTGAGCCATGCCGTTAGTAGGGTACTTAAGTGTATTTTATGACGAAAAGTAATTGCATTTGATTTCCAAACCTTATGTAACACTTGAAAGTTACCAAACACCCAACGTTCAAATTGTTTCTTGTAATCTTTTGGATCTGTAGGCATGGTTCCCTTTCCAATAATTTTATTACAAAAACCTATGGTTTTATTTTGTTCTATAAGATCGATTCCAAAACTTGCATCTTCAGTAATAGAGTCTGTAGGCCATTTAATATTGTTATCAAAAATTTCCTTTTTTATGACCGTTAAAGTACCTGTAGGTAAAGCCATTACATGACTTTGTTGACATGATAGATAACAGTCAAAATAATGTTTATAATTAAGCTCCATACCTAATGTGTTAGAACAAACGTTGCGATACGCTTGCGGGAATTGCATAACATCAACATTAGAATTTTCTATAGCTCCAATTGCCATTGACAACCCCTCGCTATTTAACTCATAGTCAGAATCCAAGGTAAATATGTAAGCAGCATCCTTACTTGTTTTTTTTAAAGCAAAATTTAATGCTCCTGCTTTATAACCCTCTATTTTCTCTTGATGAAAAAATTTAAATCTACTATCTAATGTATTTATTTTATCCCTAATAGGATGCCATAACTTTGTGTTAGAAGTATTATTTGATACAACAATTAATTCAAAATTTTGATAGGAAAGAGTTGTCAAACTTGCTATCGTTTTTAAAACTATCGAAGGCGGTTCACTACAAACAGGTAAATGAATACTTACTTTTAATTTTTTTGTAGGACTTTGATAAATGGCTGGCTTATAAGAGTTACGTAAAAAATATAAGCGAACAGATCCTAGGACTACAATGCTCATTACACTAATACTTATCATTAACAACAAAAAATTAACTAATAAGGTATCCGTCAAAAAAAGTGGTTGCATGAAACTTTGAATTATTAAATTAGTATTCTCAAAATTACTGTACACGCCGCTCAACATTTAACTCAATTCGGGGAATTATGGACAATTTTAAGCAGAAGTATCACAAACTTTTCTAAACATATTGAGTGAGACTAATTGTCAATTTTAAAAATATTAAGAATTTTGCGTCTCTACTACATTTATAAAAAATATAATTACATGTTTTACAAATGTTTAACTATCAGATTAATTTTATTATCCACTTATGTTTTTGTTAAAATTAAAGTTATTCGCTAAGAAATATTTATTTAATAATGCATGAAAAATGCTATCAATCAATTTTTGAAAGTAGTCTGCAATAAGCTCCTTCTTTTGCTTATAATCGACAAAACATAAGCGTCGTATTTACCGAAAAAATAGGTAAAAAAAAAGCCATCAAAAGATGGCTTTTTTAAAACTACGTATATGGATTTCGCACTATTTTGCGTTAATCATCCATTGTATTCCGTATTGATCTGTACATCTTCCATAATGTGCATCCCATGAAGTTTTTTGAAACGGTGTATTTATTTTTCCCTGCGCACTTAGAGACTTAAAAGCGTCTCTTGCTTCCTGTTCATTATTGTAATCAATACTCATGCAAACGGTGTTACCAGAATTTAAAGGTGTATCAGGAGCAGCATCATACCCCATAAAATGAAATCCGCTGCCTTTTAATTCTGCATGTTGTAATTTGTTTCTATAATGTTCGGGAATATCTAGATCCTTATTTTCCCAAGTTTCTCGATTTACGATCTCACCTCCCAAAATTCCTTTATAAAAATTAAACGCTTCTTGACATTCTCCTCTAAATGATAAATATGCTTGTACTTTCATAATGTGATATTTTTTTATAAAACTAAAATAGCAAGTATTGACACCATCTACGATTCTTTTATACTGAGCTTATAAAATGTTTAACGTTACTTACAATTTTTCTTAAAACTCATATGCTTTTTTATATGCAAATACACAACTTTTCCTTTGTTAAACGACTTGTAAATTAGATAAGTGTTGATACAAAAAAACTTTTAACCTCCAAAAATCACGTAAAGACTGTTGATAAACTTCTCTTATTTTCTCATGTTCTTTTGCACGTACCGTATCATACGCCCTCGTTCCATACTCATATTCTTTTTTCAATTGTTGTTCGTATTGACATAAGGTCGCCATAGTAAGTGTATTTGTTCTTCTTAAGCCTTTGATATTTGAATCTAGCGTATGACTATTGAAAAATTGTTTTTCAATTTGGAGTACAAAATCTAACTCTACATTAATCTGCTCTAATACATCCATCCACTGATTCAATTCAATAGTGTCTTTATTTATACACAAACGTCTGTGGGTATCTATTTTATATGCCAACGATACATTATTCATTCAATAACTTTTTATAAATTAGGATGTTCTGTTTACTAATGTATGTTGTTGCTCTTGGACTTTGACAAAAAATTCATCTTTTAATCTCCTGTACTTATCCAGATGGTATACATAACTTCTTCGATAACTTTCGTGTTCTGTAATAAAGATCATATCACACTGAGTATCCTCGCATTCTTTTATATTTTCTCGAGAAAGCATGTACGTACTAAAAGCATTAAGCAGTTGCTCATTTTCTTTTCGCTTTTTTTTAAATTTCTCAAGAACACTCTCATTTTTAAATTTACCTGGGAGTTCTTCGGTACAGAGATTAATCAAGTTGTTTAATTCCTTTTTAATGTATTGTAGATGGTTGATCCAGTTCTTCAACTCGATAGTATTAATTTTATGGGTTACATCCAGATCATTATCATGATGGTATATTTCTGTATTAGAAGTTTTCATTATATTATATTTTCCAAGTTACTATTTTGACACCTTTTTTAAAATTTGCGCAACCAAAACGATAGTCAGTTGCTGTTCTCCTTCAGGAAAATTCCAGTTAATATGATCTTCTTCGGCATAACCAAAAAGAGCAGTTCCTATAGGTGTAACAACTAATATTTCATTACTATTTGTATTTTTATCTGCGGAGATAATAACTTATATTGATTTCTCCCATCCTTTTTGAGAGCGTACTTCTACTTTTTTTTCTAGTAAATCGAATTACATCTTCTGTAATATCCTGCTAATTCAAGATGAGCGGACTTATTTATTGTTCTGCGAATCGAATTCGTGAATTTTGCGTTTATAAATTATCAACGTAACAAGAAATAGTAAGGAGACATTTTAAGAATGCGTACTCTTTTTATATTACGAGTAAACTACCAGACTTCATTGCTCTTATATTTCAAGTTCTTTTTTAAGGAAAAATACCCCGTTGTACATAAGCTTTTTCAATACGTTTAATTGCAATGCAATACGCAGCGGTACGCATATCCACAGATTCACGCGCAGCATATTCAAAAACTTTATCAAAAGATTCTTTCATTTTCTTATCTAGTTTTGTCATGACTTCGTTTAATTGCCATAACTCTCCATTTCGATTTTGTAACCACTCAAAGTAACTAGCAACCACACCTCCAGAATTACATAAAATATCGGGTATCACTAGTATACCTCGTTCTATAAGATTTTTTTCTCCTTCAGTATTGGTAGGTCCGTTGGCGCCTTCTGCTATTAATTTTGCTCGTATTCGTGGAGCATTTTCTTTAGTGATTTGATTTCCTAATGCTGCGGGAATACAAATATCACAGTCAGTTTCAAAAAAACACTCATTTGCTATTGCAGAAGCTTCTGGAAAACTAGCTATACTTCCGTTATTTACTTTGGTATAGTTTAAAAGGCTTTCTACTTTAATACCTCTTTGATTTTCAATACTCCCAGAGGCATCTTGAACGGCAACTAATTTTGCTCCCTCTTTTTCCAAAAAATAAGCTGCCCAATACCCTACATTTCCAAAGCCTTGTATTATAAATTTTTTGTCAAATAAAGCCTCATTCGTCCGTTCTGTTAAAAATTTTATATTTAGAAAAACACCATAGCCCGTAGCACGATCTCGCCCATCCAGACCACCACTCCCTTCTGGTTTTCCGGTTACTACATGTTGATTTGCGGTACGCTCTGCTGGTGGACGTGTACTCATATATGTATCTGCAATCCAAGCCATGGTTTGACTGTTAGTATTCACGTCGGGTGCAGGTATATCATGTTCTGGTCCAATATTATCGGCTAATGCATATGTAAATCGGCGTGTAATACGCTCTAATTCTCCTTGCGAATAATTTGATGGATCTAATTGAATTCCTCCTTTACCACCGCCGTATGGCAAACCAGCCAACGAAGTTTTCCAAGTCATCCACATGGCTAACGCTCTTGCAGCATCAATATCTACCGTAGGATGATACCGCAATCCTCCTTTATAAGGTCCTAGGGCATTATTATGTTGAACACGATAGCCTGTAAAAATCTCTACGTCACCATTGTCCATTTTTACCGGAAAATGAACAATAATTTCATTGTTTGTAATACTTAAAATTTTACGAATATTAGGATGTAAATTGATGTGATCTGCTGCATTATTAAATTGCTCCATCACGTTCTCCATCATTCCTCTTACAGGGGCTTTTTTAATTTTGTTATTTAGTGCTGCTATTATGGCTGTCATATTATCTTATTTTTTTGGGGTCTCTGCAAATTATTAACTATTGATTAATGATATTTCTATCGAGATTTAGAATAACCTCACGTTTAAGTCATCGCTAATTCTTGTCTACTTTTAAGTTTTATTGATTTAGGTACTTCATTAGGACGCATATTAATCTCTTGATCATATTCACTACACGACCATACTTGACTTTTTTGAGTAGTTAGTACGCATGTTAGCTTATGAATGCACACGGGACAAATATTAAATGGATTTATAATCATAGTCTTAGATGTTATTTCAATCACTAGAGGGCAATAGGGATGCCAATAACATACCCTAAACCATATAAAACCAAAAAATCCCTTATATACTAAGGGATTGTATGCATTAGGATGTAAAACAAAAATAAGTAGCACTGAAACAAAATTACCCAGTTGGTACAATTTGTATCAAAATTTTGGGCTATTCCAAAAGTTTTAATCGTATAGTTTTACGGTCGATGCCTAAAATTTCGGCAGCTTTAGTTTTATTATTATTTGTACTATGCAATACCTTTTGAATGTAACGCTTTTCTATTTCCTTGAGTGTAAGTAATGAATCTTCTGGAAATTGAATAGTATACTTTAAGGAATCCGGTAGGTGTATAACTTCTATATTTTTATCACATAATATGACGGCACGTTGAATCACATTTTCGAGTTCACGTATATTACCTGGCCAGTCATATCGCTCTAAAATAGCTAAAGCCTCTGGACTTATTTTAACGAAACCATCTTTATATTCGACCCCATATTTAAATAAAAATTTATCTATTAATAAAGGAATATCTACTGTACGTTCTCTAAGCGGTGCCACCTCAATTTCAACAACTGCGAGTCGATAATACAAATCTTCTCTAAAAGTCTCTTTTTTGATCATCTCCTTTAAGTCACTATTGGTAGCAGCTATGATACGTAAATTTATTTTTTCAGCTTTTTGAGACCCCACTTTTACTACTTCTTTTTCTTGAAGTACGCGTAATAATCGAGATTGTACCGCTTGGGATGCATTACCAATTTCATCTAGAAAAATGGTCCCCCCATTGGCAGTCTGAAAGAAACCATCCCTGTTTTTTTCTGCTCCAGTAAAGGCCCCTTTGGTGTACCCAAATAATTCTGCTTCTAATAGATTTTCTGGAATTGCCCCACAGTTGACGGCGATAAAAGGCGCTCTCGAAAACTTTCCGTTATAATGTATCGCTCTAGCCACCAATTCTTTACCTGTACCACTTTCGCCCTTTATAAAAATAGTTGCTTTATTATCTTTAACACGTTCGATAATTTGTATGATATTCTTAATCTTTTCTGAGGTGCCTATAATTTCTCCATAAGCTTTGTTCTTTTGTATACTCGTTCCTCGCTGCTTACCAGAAGAGTTTATAAATGTATCGTCTGTAAAAACATTTATAGAAGCGTTTAACGATTTGTCAATTGCTTTTTTTAATTCTTCTTTGGTAAAAGGTTTGGTAAGATAATCGACAACACCAGATTTGATAGCTGTAAGTGAATCTTGAACTGAAGGATACCCCGTAACGATAAGTTTTGGAAGATTGGGATAGTGTTCGGATACGAATTTTATCAACTCGAAACCATCAATTTCTGGCATTTTTAAATCTGTTATCAATAAATCAATGGATGTATCTCGTAGTATTTGAACCGCTTCTTTGACTGAGATAGCCTTATAACTATGAAAATTATAAGACTGTAAATGACGCTGTAGCAGTTCTAAAATGGTAAGGTCATCATCGACAATTAATATATTCTCTTTTTTTAATAACATAGCATGTATATGTGCTTAAGATATTGGAAGTTTTACAGTGAAGATTGCCCCTTTTTCTTTATTATTCTCTACTGAAATAGAGCCTTTATGACTCATGACAATTCCGTGAACAACACTCAACCCTAGTCCAGACCCCTCACCCGTAGGTTTGGTTGTAAAAAACGGTTGAAACAACTTTATCTTCGCTTCTTCAGATACTCCTGGACCTTCATCTATAATGCTTAGAACAATATCAGTGCCAGCTTTAAAAGCTTGAATTGTAACCAATCCATTTTGGGGCGAAAAATAAATTGCGTTAATAATTAAATTAAAAACTATTTGTGTAAGTTGTACGGTATCTGCTTTCAACCATAATGTCTCTTCTTCTATATTGACTTTATATTTTACTGCTTCTTTTCTAAAGGTAGCATCGAGTAATGTGATAGCATTTTTAATACTCGGCACAATATTGACTCGTTGCATTTGCTGAGGCATCTCACAGGCAAAGAACATTAGTTTTTTAACTACTTCTCGAGAAAAAATTGAATTCTTGATAATTTTATCAAGATCATCTGCAACCTTTTTATTATTTTTAAAATTGTCTTTCAAAAGCTCGGCAAAACCTAGAATGTTAGCAAGCGGTGTATTGAGTTCGTGCGCAATTCCTGCTGTCAATTCTCCCAAAATCGCTAGTCTATCAGCGTGTTCCATTTTTCGCCTCAGTACGATTTCATTTTTTTGCATTTCAATGCGCTCTAACAGACTACCTATTTTTAAAGCAACGCTGTCCAGCAACTGTTTTTCTTCTTTTAAAAATGAGCTATTGTCATCTTTAAGAGAAGCGATGATTTTGCCATGTGGTTTATTAAATACATTGATCTTTGCTGTTATACTTAGTGGTATTGTAATAGTGCCAGTTTCTAAAGATACTTTAGTTGTTAGTATTGCTATTTCGGTCTTATCGGGATACTGAAATCCTTTTTTGAGACTGAAGGCAATGGCTTGCAAAGTTTTTGCCATATGTTCGATATCGGCATTCACGATGATTGAAGAAACTTCGTATAAACAAGTAAGTTCCTTAATACGTTCTTTCAAAGCATCCTCGGTAGTATCCATCAAAGGTCGGTTTAGTGCTTCCAAATACATGTAGTATAAATACACTGTGTAGAAGTCTCCAATTACTTTTTTATAATAAGATAAAGATATCTCTAATTATTTAAAAACCGTAAACTTTTAAGGCACTAGATACTGCTTTAAAATACGAGCATCTAAACTAGATCTTTTTTAAAAAATAAAACATTCTACATGACTAAGTCGAGCATTTAATCTTATCTAATTACTTTAATACTTTTAATTAAGAAGTAGGCTAACGTTATAAATAGGAGTCCAAGTACTACTGGTAAAAACCAAACTCCAAGATCTTTAAAGACACCCATTGCACTTTGTAAAGTTCTAAGAACAACTAAAGCTAATACAACTTCAACAATCAATTGAATCACCCTAATTAACCGGATTGCTATAGTATAGTCCTTTAATACATCTTTCTTTTCATAGGTAGGTGTTTTATTGAACAGATGGAGTTTTTTACTTAGAAGCATCACTCCAATATACAGTAATAAGGCAAGACTAGGTCCTAAAAAAATATTTCTTTTATGACCAAATTCATCTACTTTTCCTGCACTGTTATAATGGATAGGGATAGTCTCAGGTAAATCAATATAAAAGATCAAAGGTACTACCCAAATGATAAGTAAAACTAATAAACTTAAAATCTCAAGAATTTTATCAATATTTTTTGATGGAACCAAGAGTTTTAAATTCTGCTTTTCAGTCATTTTGCATAGATTATAATCATTCAGTAGCATCTACTATTAAACTAACGAAGCAAAGGTACTCTCACGCTGTTCAACCATTCGACCAATTAGCCAAATAAATGGTTCTACTTGTCCTTTCAGCAAACAGTTTCCGTCGCAAATACTGTTAAGTAATCCTTGAACATCACAGGATTGTAAGGCAGTAACCGAATTTCTATCTGTGAGAAGTATTGAACAATAAGGTAGATCGCAACTTTTTTCTTCATTTAAAATTACTTGTCCATCCTTTACCAAAACAAGAATGGGCTCAGATTGCTCTGAAACACTCACTGATATGGCAAGATTTGGAGTCGAAACAGTTGTTTCTGCTATTGATTTTTTTAGGTAGTCGGCAAATTTATCGGCCCAATCAACTAACTCTTCATTCTTAATATTTACGTCTTTACTATCTATCTTTTTTTGAGCAAGTTGAAGATCTACCTCTCGTTCTGCTTCAATTAGAGCTTCGACAGTTTTATCAACTTCTGCATAAGTATGAGATGCAGAGCATATAAATCGCAAACGACCACGTCCTATTTCTACAATTGGATACGTAACTGCTAAAGTTTGAACGCCTCTTTTATACAGACTCTGTACGATTGCATATAATTTATCTTTATCTCCAAAATGAGGTGTTATTATTGGACCATCTCCAGTTCCTAGATCGTAACCTGCTTCTTCAAATCGTTTACGCATATAACGAGTCATTTCCCATAATTGATTACGTAAAACATCATCAGAACGAAGACGCCTCAAGGATGTAAGACCTGCTGCTATATCAGCTGGACTAATAGAAGCTTGAAAGATATAGGCTCTTGAGGATGATTTCAAAAGATCTATATGCTGTTGGCTCGCAGCTATAACACCTCCTATACTACCTAATGCTTTACTTAAAGTTGTCATTATAAAATCCACCTCATCTGTAACACCTTGAGCAGCACACACTCCAGCACCGTCGGTTCCGTAAAAACCAAAGGAATGTGCTTCATCAACCAATACAAGTGCGTCGTATTTTTTTGCCGTATGCACTATCTCTGCTACTGGAGCAGTACCTTCTCCCATACTATACACACTTTCCAAAACTACTAATACTGTTCGGTAAGGCGATACTTCTGACTCAAGAACTGTCGCCAAATCAGACGCATCATTGTGTTTAAATGTTCTAATTTTCGCACCGCTTAAACGTGCACCATCGACAATAGATGCATGGCAAAGTTGATCGATCACAACAACATCATTTTGTCCCAAAAGACCAGATATAGCTCCAAGATTAGCAGTATATCCCGTAGGAAATAAGCAAGCACTTGGTTTACCAACCAGATCTGCAAACTCTTTTTCGAACTCCAAATGTTGCGTAGTCATTCCCGTTGCCGCTGCCGAAATCCCCATACCTGTACCATAACGCGCTAAAGCGTCAGAGGCTTCTTGGATAACTTCTGGATCACGATTTAGTCCAAAGTAAAGGTTAGTCGACCATATAATAGCTTCCTGTTCTTCATTATTGTAAGAATCGCCAATAATTCCTCGTGCTGCGCTTCCTGTTCGCAAAACTTTTCCATACGGATTTCTACGGTTATCATTCACCATCTGCATAAACTCCTGAACCAATTTACTTTTATCATTGGCACTCCACGAGGGAGCGTTTGCAGCCTGAAACGTAGGATGACTAGACTGAATATTAGTTTGAAAACTGGCCAAAGTCTCTCTAGCTTTTGCTGGTTGTTTATGAGTTAAAGCGTTATCTGTGCCTCCTTCAATTGTAGTAATAATATAATTTACTAATAATTGTGGAGTGGAGTGTTCAAAAATAGCATATGCCGATAAATCATATCCTAACACCTTGCTTAATCGACTGCTAAATTCTAATGTACTTAGCGAATCAAGACCCAAATTATCAAAGGAATCATTTGGTAATACCTGCACTGGCTTGTTTAAATTGAGAATAGAGACCAATTCGTGCTGTATGATCGAAAGAAGGATTGCCTGCCGATCTTTATTAGAATTTACCATAAGATCTGTAACCATACTTGTATTATTTTTGTGCTTACTCGAGACTGCTATAGCTGCATCTTGCACCAATTTGATATCGTTTTCTAGACTTAATAGTTTCTTGCGATCGAGTTTATCATTGGGCAAAAAAGGTAATTCCTTTAAATACCTAACAACTTGCGGTACCATATATTTGGGAAGTCGCGCTGATAAATAAGACTTTACTTTTACCTCGGTGACAGATTCATCCCGGGTAGTAATATAGACTGCTAATATTTTTTGACCAATACCACCGTCTATAGCAACGGCAGCGGCAGCGTCTACTCCTTTCATCGACTCTAAGGTTGATTCAATTTCCTCAAGTTCTATTCTGAAACCTCTAATTTTTACTTGCTGGTCGATACGACCAAGAAATTCGATTTCTTCATTTTCTGTCCAACGACATAAATCACCAGTCTTATATAATCTATTTTCTGGTAGTATTTCACTAGGTACTATCTCAATAAAACGTTCTTTTGTTAATACCTCATCATACAAGTATCCACGTGCAAGTTTACTACCTGCAAGATATAATTCTCCTGCCTCTCCCATAGAAACAGGTTGCATAGTATCATCTAAGATATATGCCGTTGAATCGGGTACCGATTTACCTATCGTGACCGTTTTTACCCCAGAAGGAACCTCGGCTAATGTAGAATATACAGTGTCCTCAGTAGGACCATAAGCATTAAAAACACGTAAGTTAGGTGCAAGAGCGTATACCTGATCAACCAGGGAGCGCTTGAGTGCTTCGCCTCCAAACACCAAACATCGTAATCCCTTGGGTAAAGTTTGGGTAGTGAGTAATGCTTGTAAAGCTGATGCAACTATGACAACCAAGGTCAACTTATCTACCGCTGGAAGCGTTGTTAGTTCAAGTGCATTTTTTGCAAGTATAAGAGTCCCTCCCAGCGATAACGTACCCATAATTTCCATCACCGAAGTATCAAAACAAACCGAGGCTCCTGCAAATACTCCTTTTAGATCTTCATCACTAAATTTTTCTCGCATCGAAGTACGCATTGCAACCACGCTTTTATGCTCTACGGCGACGCCTTTGGGTCGTCCTGTGGATCCTGAGGTATAAATAACATACGCCAACTCATTTGCAGAGGGGTACATGGTAACATCAGAATGATTACCAACAGCATCAATCCATACTAGCTCACGTACTCCTTTACAAAGAGCTGCGGCTTTATCTGTATCAACAATGGCTGCTACCGCGCGAGAATGCTCTAACATGTACTGGACTCTCTCTTGTGGATATCCAGGATCTAAGGGTACATAGGCACAGCCAGCTTGCATAACTCCAATAAGCGTAGCTACAAGTTCCCAAGTACGGCTCATACATACCCCGACTAATGAACCTTTTGTAACTTGACGGCTTTTAAGTTCACCAGCAACTTCACTGGCGCGTTTCATAAGTTCTTGATAGTCTACAGAAGTATGACCATCAATGATCGCAATATGTGCTGGATTCGTTAATCGTTGCTTCATGATTAGTCCGCATATAGTTGCGTTCAATGTCTCATCTAATTTAGGAAACAACTCTTTCTCCATAAATTTTTGTAACTCGTGAGTTGACATACTAATGATCTCTTCAGTATATTCAACTCCTGCTTCCTGTAGCATATCTTTGCGATTATTCGCGATGTCATTTTTATCAAGACCGGTATTAAACTTTTGAAAAATATCAGCATTGATCAATAATTTACTAAAAAAATGAGTTCTTTTTTTCATGGGGTTTTCTTTTAATACTTTGTGATCTAAACTATGTCTTGGATAGCTAGGATCTAGTAAAGTTTTTATTATAACATCATGAAAACCATTATATTACTTTAATTTATCTAATATACTCTGCTAAATGTTATGATCTGTATAAATCTCATAACCTTTGACATCTTTACTACTAAATAAATGGGGATATATGAGTTTGCAAGAAGTTTGTGTTTAAGTTTTAAGTTGGTCTAAGCTACAGAATTTATTTTAAATACACGATTTATCATATCTTCTAATTAAGAAGCATTAGTAAAATCTGGACGTAAACGTACTAGTCAAAAGGCATGACTTACTTTAAATAAAATAACTATCAAAACATGGGTGACTATTTTATAACAACTAATAGCTATGGCTTATCAAAAAATTTCTTTATAATATGATGAGATGCATAACACTTTGTATAAAAAAATTAGATAAAATATTTTAAAAAGGATACAGAACATTTGTGGTGCTCCATCTCTGGCTCCTAATTCTTTATTCCCATATCTTTTTTCTAAATTATTATGTTTTGATATTGTTACTCTATTGTTGCTCCTAGTGCATTAAATAAGTTGGCATTAGCTTGCAAGAACTTTACCTGTAGCATATTTGATTTTAACAAGTTTTCAATCAGTTTTTGCTCGCGTGAATTGATTAAAAATAATGAACTCTCACCAACTTCAAATTTACGTTCTTCGGCTATTAATAATCTTCGGTAGTTTTGAACCATATCTCTGATCAATTCATTTTGATTGATAAGTGAAGCTATCTCAATACGCGTAGCTTCAATCTTATTTTGTAGTTCTACGGTTACTGACATGCGTTCAAAGGTTGCATCCTCAATTTTATACTTAGCCAATTGTAGATCCCCTCGCTCTTTGCGTAAAAATAATGGAAAACTAAAATTAATTCCTACTTTATAATTTGCAGTATTTAATGAATTTAGCTGTTCTGCTTCCTGTGTTAAAAAATTATATTGCAAATCAAGTTTAGGTAATAATTTATTCCGTTTTAGTCTGCGATCTACAGCTAATCCTTCAATTTTGGCTGTTAAGCTTCTTAATTTGGGATGATTAGAGTCTAAATCCCCAAGCATTTGATCATTTTGTAGTTGTAAGGATGTAACAAGTACTTGCTCGTTTGGTAATTGTGGCTGGACTTCATTTTGTATCTCTAGCGGTATCTCATTCAACCATAAAAAATTACTTGCCTTAAGCGCTGCTTTTCTCTTTTTAAGTTGTGCTACTTCAAAGTCAAGTAGTCGTGTTTGATAAATAATCTTGGCTTCGGTAGCATCGATTGCGGCTTTTTCACCCACTTCAACGTTTCGTTGAACTCCTTCATAGCGAATTAGCGCATTCTCTAAAAAATCCTCATAAATTTCTTGTTCATTAACTGCTTCTGCCCATTCAAAATAGGCTTTACTAGCTTCAAAAAGCAACGTGTTTACCAATAATGTTCTATCGGCCTCGGTTTGATCCAAAAAAAACCGTGCTTTTTTAAGCATCGCCATGCGTTCATTAATCAAAAAACCTTGCGCCAGCGAAAATGAAACACCTGCGCTGTATAAACCATCTTCGGGTACAGTTAAGCTAGGATCCAAAAACGTTCCACTGTTATCTTCATATTTAGCATTTAGCTCAATCCCGTACCAAGTTGGTATCTTAAAAGCTCCATTTAATTGATCATAATATTTGGTGCCTTTAAATTTTTTGCGATCATAGTCTACTTCGATTTTTGGATCAAAACCACCCCGGGCACGTAACATTGTTGCTTCACCTACGCTAAGTTGCAAGTTAGCTTGTTTAATCAGGGGGTGGTATTTTTTTACATATCCCAGATATTCCTCAAAGGATAAGATTTTTTGCAAGGTGCCTGTAGAATCCTGTAGAGGATACGTTTTTGATTGCTGACCATACGCTACATTTTTAGTTAGTATGCAGCACAATGCTAGTGTATATAGAATCTTTGCGTTCATCTACTTTTTAGTTTTTGTCGATGTATCGGTTTCTGTTTGATAATAGTTAGGAGGAAAACCATTGAGCTGTCGCCATATTTCATACCAAATAGGTACATCCTCGAGTAGTGCAATGGTGTGAGCGCCAGACCCTACTCGTACATTTTGAGGCCAAGGTTCTGTTGATTCATCTGGTGCGATAAGAATTCTAAATTTACCATTGGCACTTATAAAGTTTTCGATCGCTACAACTTTTCCTCCAAACGTTCCAAAAGCTGCATTAGGCCAACCATTGAAAAAGATTGCTGGCCAACCGTCAAATTGAATTCGCACATCTTCACCCAAGTGAATTAGTGGGAGATCTAAAGGTTCGACATACGTTTCTACTGCTAGATCATAATTGGATGGCATAATCCCTACTAATTTTTCACCTTCTTTAAAGGTTTCTCCTATTCCGCCAAAAATTGCCTTAGTTATATAACCACTCTGCGGTGCAGTAATGTAATAGAGGTCATTACGTATTTGATAATTAGCAGATTGATTTTCTAACTTTGTCACTTCACCCTCTGCCTCAAATTGTCCTGACTCTGCCGTAAATCGATCGCTACGAGATTTTGAAATCTTATCCGTATAGGCTGCCAGTGTTCTGCTAATTTCTAGTTGTGCGTTGATCACTTCATTTTGACTTGCTAGCAATTTATTTTCTTGCGAGATCAACTTTGCCTGCGTTTCCTGTAATTTCAATCGTTTTTGTTCAACATCAGTTATCGCTTTTAAACCTTCGGCCTGTAACGTAGAGGTTCGATTATATTGACGCTCTGCGATTTCCAAATTTGTCGCTGCTGCCAAAAATTCGATACTATCACTCTTAACCTTGAGTCGAGCCTGCATAAGTTTATTCTTTGCTTGCTTGAGTTTAAGTTCTCGTTCTTGTTGTAAGGCTAGCACCTGACTGTTTAAAGCTTTTATTTTTTCTTGATATGATAGTACAGAGCGACTCTTGGCTTCTTTTTGTTGATTTGTACGCTCTACCAAACGAGGATCTTGGTATTCATTTTTGATTTCTGAAATGTATAAGATTGTATCTCCTTTTTCTACAAAATCTCCTTCTTTGATATACCACTTTTCAATCCTTCCAGGAATGGGAGATTGTATCGTTTGCGGTCGTTGATCTGGGGTTAATGTAGTTACATAACCATTACCAGTAACGTTTTGAGTCCATGGTAAAAATAAAATAATTCCTACTATAATGGCAAATCCTAATAAGAAACGATTAAAAATTTTGAAGTGTGCGGTTTTGAACGCTTTCGCGAAAGCAGTATATCCATCTAGCGACACCGTTTTATTAAGCTGATTATTTGATATATTAAGCATTGCGTGTACGGTTTAAGGTTCCTTGATTAAGCTCTAACATTATTGAAGCTTTGCGTATCCATAATGGATTGCGTGAAGAGACTACAATAGCCCAAGGCTGTTCGGGTCTTGTTAAATACTCGATTATGGCAGCTGCCTCATTGGGTTCAAAGTGCTCTAAAGGGTCCTTTAATAATAAAAGTTTGGGTTGATGTACTATGGCTCTTGCCAGTATAATCCGTTTGGCAATCGTATACGGTATTTGTTGTCCTTGTGGATATAACATTGTTTGTAATCCATTTAACTGTTGTTTTATAAAAGGTAACAACCCTAAGTTTTGAAGTACCTCATGAACTCGCTCTCTTGTTATAGTGGTATCTCCAAAGGTGATATTTTCTAACAATGAACCTTCAAAAGGTTGTTGCTCAGGTAGTACTTGACCAATGTGACTGCGATAACGGTTAGGCCAAATTCCTTTTATTGAGGCATCATTTACATATAAGGTGCCAGAGGTTGGATAAATAATCCCTGATAAAAGTTTAAGTAAGGTAGTTTTACCCGATCCAGAAGGCCCATTTAAAACTATCCTATCGGCTTGCGCAATGGTTACATTAACATCTTTTAATATCGAAAAATTATCGGCAGTCGTATAGGCTACATTTTCTAATTCGATCTTTAATTCTTGTTGATTTATAAAAGGGTCCACACCCTCCTGTGGTTCAAGATCTTTATCAACTACTTGTCCTATTTTTTCTAAAGAAGTTAGTACATCATAAAACGTTTCTAGCCCTTTGATTAACTTCTCTACCGAAGTAATTACTAATAAAATGATAATCTCTGCGGCAACAAATTGCCCTATATTCATTTGTTGATTTAGAACCAATAGCCCCCCTACTATTAACAGTCCAGCTGTAACTAATATTTTAAAACCCACCATTTGAATAAACTGAATCAGTAAAATTCTAAAATGACTTTCTCGCGCTTCGAGATAATCTGTCGTAAGCTTGTCGTTACGATTCATAGCAAGCGAAGTTTTTCCAGAGAGCTTAAAACTTATAAGCGAACGCGTTGTTTCTTGTATCCAGTGAGCTACTTTATATTTACTCTTGGATTCTTTAAGACTGGTTTCTAAACCTTTTTGTGCTGTGAATTTAAATACTATGTAAATCAATACAATTAACAACAAGCCATAAATAATAAAAAACGGATGGTAAAAGGATAGTAATAAAATTCCGAAAACTATCTGTAAAACTGCTGCAGGAAAATCTATAAGAATTTTGGATAACCCCTTTTGAACCGTTAGAGTATCAAAAAAGCGATTCGCTAATTCTGGAGGGTAGTAATTATGAAGTTCACTTGTTTTGATTTTAGGAAAACGATAAATAAATTCAAAAGAAGAACGTGTAAAAATCTTTTGTTGGATATTTTCTAAAATTCTAATTTGCATAATTTGAAGCCCTCCTTGGAACGCTACTCCAAGCGTTACTAATACAACTAACACAATCCAGGAAGATGATACTTGTGCACCTTGAATTAAATTAATGATAGCTTGTATACCTAAGGGTAATGATAAAGATACTAATCCAGCAAAAATCGCATAATATAGAATTTGCCTTATATCGCGTCTATCTAGTTGTAGTAAACCAATAAACCGCTGCCATGGGGTCATAGTTTTTTTCATGTATTTCTATTTTGCAATGATGGGATAAAATTACAACCCCTATCATAACGATGTTTATTATGTTATTTGTAGAATCAAAAGATGTATTTCGGTAATATTACCGTGCTCTATCTTACATATAAAAGGATGAGAAGCTATCAGGTGGTGGTATAGGAATTTCCTGAATAATCTCTGAAAACCCAATAGTGGTATAGATCGCAAAATTAGTAAGCGTTTCGATATCAGAGTATTCTAACAAATTCAAAGAAGAATAATCTAACTTATTCAAAGTTACTGTAGCATCCACTTGATGCTGTTGTTCATTATTCTCTTCACTTCCTAATACTAAAACTGTTGGTGTGGTTTCTTCAATAAAAAAGATAAGTTGCAAAACCGGTTGTATAAAAATAAGGGATAATGTCATAACAACTGCCATAACCTTAAATACATCATATGTTTTGTGTATACCTTTTTTCATTGAATTGTTTTAAAAACTAGTGCAGTATAAAAATCTGCAATATAATTCTCCCCTATTTTAATATTGGTAAGAGTAGGCATGTGCTTCGAAAAATAACGTTGATGGTGGGCTCCTTCGATTACTGTAGAAATTAACATATGAGGAAACTCAAACCTGGGGTTTACCGCCAAAACTAATTCACTTACCCGTTGTACTACTCGCTTATAAGTCTTGTAATAACCCTTTGCATTTTCAGTATCAATATCTTTGGTATAGTAGGCTTTTGCCGATTCTGATATTATAATTTGATGTAACAACACTTCGTTTATATATGAGAATGAACGATCTTCGGTCACATCTTGAGTTAATAACAATATCGCTTCTTTTAAGCATGTCTCTGAATCCTCAACATTTGTAGTGGCAAAGACCAATCTATACTCAATCCAACTCCAATACCAACTAATTAGATAAACCAATAAGGCATGTTTACTACTAAAATATCGATAAATAGAACTTTCATTCGATCCAATAATAACCCCAAGTTTTTTAAAAGTAAAACTTTCGAATCCTAATTTATCTATCATTTCGATTCCTTTTGAAATGATGGTACGCCCAAGTACAGAGGATTCAGGGTCCTTAGTGTATAATTCGGGATCAATTGTTATATGAATTGAGAGTCTTTCCATAGTTTATAATGCAAATGTAATAGTAATACTATTACACTATGAAAGTTTAACTTTTGTTTAATTCATTTTATCGTGATACTACCCTATTTATACACAAAATCCTATCAGAATAACTGATAGGATTTTGTGTATGTTATGATTTGGTATGCCTAGTTTATAATTTCTTGACCATCTAATTTCCACTGAGAGATACCTCCATTTAGATCATATATTTTAGTAAATCCTGCCTCCTTCATCACTTCGGCACACTTAGCACTTCGTCCACCACGTGCGCAATAAATAATTACAGGTTTTGATGTATCTAACTTTGAAACTGTATTAATAAAATTTTCATCTTTAAAATCTATATTTTCTGCCGTTTCAATATAACCAGTTTCAAACTCTTGAGGTGTACGAACATCAATTACTCGAATTTTATCATTCTTCATCAAAGCAATCATTTCCTGTGATGTAACACGTTGAATAGCTGTGTCTGTAGCTACAGGATGCTTAGTAACAGTTGTACAACTAATACATATCAAAAATACACCTAACCACCCTAAATATCGTAGATTGTTCATACGCTATGGTGTCTCAACAGGTCCATCATAGTTCATAATACCACCAATTAAGTTATAGGTAGTACTAAATCCCATTTGATTCATCAGAGTACAAGCTTGCGCACTGCGCGCTCCAGAACGACAATATATATAGTAATTCTTTGTTGCATCCAGCTTTTCTACTGCATCCAGAAATTCTTGTCCTTGTCGAATATCGATATGAATCATATTAGGAATATGTCCTTCTTCGACTTCTTCTTCGGTGCGAACGTCTAGAACGACAGCATTGCTATCTTTGGCTAATTGTTCATCCCATTCACTTTGACTTAAATCTACTGCCATTGCTCTATATTTTTAAATTTTGAAACAAAGATAAGAAGTCTTAGCGAGATCTTTACTTTACACTTTTTGTTTTCACCATTTCTCTTAGGATTTGATGCTGCAACCAATAGCGCGCGTGGTTTTAACTGGTACATCTTTATCAGACAAAAGTGCATCCACTGCATCTTCAACATATTTCTGATCTGCTTTTTGAGCGTCTTTATAATTATTATCGATCGCACCAATATATTTTACCTTAAACACATTATCTTGTTTTTTAAGGACATAGACGTGAGGAGTTTTTGTTGCTCCATATTGAGGATAAATTTTTTGTCCTTCGTCAAATAAATATGGAAAAGTAAATTGTTTTGCATTGGCCCGCTCTTTCATTTTGATAAAACTATCATCTGGATATGCTTCTGGATTATTAGGATTTATGGCAATTACAGGATACCCTTTTGTTTTATATTTTTTATCCAATGCTATAATTCGATCTTCGTACGCTACAGAATAAGGACAATGATTACAAGTAAATATAACTATAAAACCCTTGGCGTTAGGGTAATTCGATAATGAAACATAGTTATCATCCACATTTTTCAGTTTAAAATCGGTGGCTGTATCTCCAATAACATACCCTTGATTATCAATCGGGTCATCGTTCTGATAAATAATAAAAGAACTGATTAAAACCACAAAAGCTATGGCGACAATTATTTTTATGCTTTTCATAATATAAATTTTTTAATGATTTTTTACTTCTAAATTCTTACTTAAGAAAGCTTTTTAATGCTTTTTCTAACTCATTGTATGAAAATGATTTCTCATAAAATTGATTTTTATCCCCTCTATAAATATACGTCGCAGGTATCGCTCCCGACCAATTAGTACTAACCTTTGGAATCCATGAATTTGCGTCTGGATCGTCTAAAATTAGTACTTTACTCTTAATTTTTTGACGTTCTAAATAAGGGATGAGCTTTGATTCTATTTGAGAAGGCAAGTCCAAACTTACTAAGATAACCTCTACATTTTTGTCTGCATAGGCACTATTAATTAATTCAAAATAAGGCATTTCTTCAATACATGGTTTACACCATGTTGCCCAAAAATTGACAATACGTATTTTATCATCTTTTTTTGTAAGTATTGTTTTAAAACTTTCAAAATCATATACACCAATGTTGTACCCTTGAGCCTTTACAACTTCAATAGGTAAACCTTCATCCTTAGGCGACTCTTTACAAGATGATACGAACAGTGCGTAACATATCAAACTTATAGTTAATAATATATTTTTCATAGCAATGCAAAATAATACCACTCTAATAAAAATAAAAATAAATTAACATCAATTAATAGAAGCATTATAATAGTTTAAGACTTGTGGACCTATTGACGTCTTTTTAGATGATCAACAATCTAAATTTAACAAAAATTTAGTAAGTTCTTTACACGCAAACTCATCAAAGTTACACTATATTTGTTTAAACAATTGTTGTATATACAAATGAAGATAGAAGAGCTTATACAAACTAAAACTAAATTACCTTGGCATAAAAAGGTTCTTATTAATTTGATTTATACCGAACGAATTTTAAAAGAACATATTAACGCAGAACTAAAACCATTTGATATTTCGGCACAACAATTTAATGTACTCCGCATTTTAAAAGGTCAAAAGGGAGTACCTGCCAATTTGTTGACTATCCAGGAAAGAATGGTTAGCAAAATGAGTAATACAACACGTTTGGTCGATAAACTTATTGCAAAAAAATTGGTGGAGCGCCGGGTGTGTCCATCCAATCGTAGAAAGATTGAAATTACTATCACTCAAGATGGATTGTGTTTTTTAAATAAAATCGATCCAATTATTGAAGAATTAGAAAAGAAAATTACTGCTTCATTTACCCAAGAAGAACTTGAGCAGTTTAATAACCTTTTAGAGAAATTAAGATCATAATTACTAATTAATTTAATTCAACACTTATGAAAACAATTGTAACCTCAGCCATATTAGTAGCTGTAACATTATTTACATCAACTGTAAATGCTCAACGTAAAGATATTAAAGCATCAGAAAGTACTATTGAGTGGACTGGTAAAAAAATTACTGGATCTCATACAGGAACTTTAAATTTTTCTGATGGATACCTAGAGTTTAAAGATGATGCTATTGTAGGAGGAGCCTTCACCGTAGATATGACCTCTTTAAATGTTACCGATCTAGAAGCAGGCAAGGGAAAAGAAAAATTAGAAGGACATTTAACATCTGATGACTTCTTTGGAACCAAAAATAATCCAAAAGCAATGTTAAAAGTTACATCGGCTACCAAATCAGATAAAACTTATACAGTGGTTGGTGATCTAACTATCAAAGGAAAAACTGCACCTATCACATTTGATCTTTTGGTAAACGACACTGTTGCCACTACTACACTAGATGTAAATCGTACTGTGTATGATATTAAGTACGGATCAGGAAGTTTCTTTGATAACTTAGGGGACAAAGCTATTTCTGATGATTTTACATTGGATGTAACTTTAAAAATGTAATTTTATTTGCAACTCAATAAATTTATTTTATATCTTTGACGTAATTAAAATTTAATAATGAATTTAATCTTAGCAACTAATTGGTGGTGGTCTTATCTAAACGAAATCTCGTGAGATAGCTCCTATCATTATGTTAAGTAAACATATCAAAGGCTTGTCATCACGACAAGCCTTTTTTTATGCTTTAAATTCAAATAAATTAATAAACTAATTACAATCAAGATTATCGATACTTATGAGTTACACCTTAACCACACAGTTCAAACAAATTTTGGCAGATACCATTACTCCCGTAAGTGTTTATCTCAAAATACGAGATCGCTATCCAAATAGTCTCTTACTAGAAAGTAGTGATTATCGCGGCAATGAAAACAGTTTTTCATACATCTGTTGCAATCCCATCGCCAGTATCAAAATTGAAAATGAGCTCATAACTCAAAACTTTCCAGACGGTAAGATTACTGCTGTAAATGTTACAAAAAACACCGATATTCCAGCTACTATCGCATCATTCGGAAAACAATTCAAAACAGAAAAAAACGACTTCAAATTTATAAACAATGGCTTATTTGGCTATATCTCATATGATGCAGTTCGTTATTTTGAAGATATAGAAATCAATAAGAAAAAAGGAAACCTTGAAATCCCCGATGTGTATTATGCAGTCTATCAAAACATCATTGCCATTAATCATTTTAATAATGAAGCCTATATTTTTGCACATTGTTACCAAAAAGAAAATAACATTGCACAAATAGAGTCCCTGCTGCAAGTAAAAAATTTCGCATCATACGCCTTTGAGACGACTGACAAAACTACCTCTAACCTCAATGACGAAGATTACAAAGCTCAAGTAACACTTGCTAAGCAACATAGCCTACGGGGAGATGTATTTCAACTAGTTTTATCCAAACGTTTTTCCCAAAAATTTAAAGGTGACGAATTTAATGTATATCGTGCCTTACGCAGTATCAATCCCTCCCCCTATTTGTTTTATTTTGACTACGGAAATTTTAAAATTTTTGGAAGCTCTCCCGAAGCACAATTGGTTGTAAAAGAAAACATAGCCGAGATCCATCCTATAGCGGGAACCTTTAAACGTACTGGAAATGACGAACAGGATGCCGAACTCGCCAAAAAATTGTCTGCCGATGAAAAAGAAAATGCAGAGCATGTAATGCTTGTAGATCTGGCACGTAATGATTTAAGTCGCAATGGTTCGCAGGTTACCGTCGAGAATTATCGAGAAGTTCAGTTTTTTTCGCATGTAATCCATCTGGTTAGTAAAGTAACTGGTAAAATGCACAAAGATACCTCAACCATGCGTGTAGTTGCAGATACCTTTCCTGCAGGGACTCTAAGTGGAGCTCCCAAATATAAAGCCATGCAGCTTATAGAAAAATACGAAAATGTCAATCGAGATTTCTATGGTGGTGCTATTGGGTTCATGGACTTTACTGGCAACTTTAATCATGCAATTATGATCCGCACATTTTTAAGTAAAAACCATGAATTGCATTGGCAAGCAGGCGCTGGTTTAGTCAATGAATCCAACGAAGAAGGAGAATTACAAGAAGTATATAATAAACTAGGAGCACTTACAAAAGCTATAGAACTAGCAAAAAGTATTTAGGGTGTTACCCCACATGGGGTCGGGCTATTCGCGCTACATGGTAGCTAGCTTCTATCCCTAACACAAGTTTAAAAACCATTCGATTCACAATCGAAAACAGCATGCAAGAAATGAAAAAAATATTAGTTATTGACAATTATGACTCCTTTGTTTACAACCTAGTTCATTATCTAGAAGCATTGGATTGCGAAGTTACAGTTAGACGCAATAATCAAATCAATTTGGACGAGATCGAAGATTTTGATAAAATCTTACTTTCCCCCGGACCTGGCATTCCAGATGAGGCTGGATTGTTAAAACAAATTATACAAACCTATGCACCTACCAAAAGTATCTTTGGCGTATGCCTTGGCTTGCAAGCAATAGGAGAAGTTTTTGGAGGTGGTCTTACCAATCTTAACAACGTATATCACGGCGTAGCTACTCAAGTAAAAAAGACCACAGCTATCGAACCCTTGTTCACAGGACTTCAACAAGAATTCTCGGTAGGTCGCTACCACTCTTGGGTAGTTTCTAATGAGGATATACCGCAGTGCTTAAAAGTAACTGCTTATGATCAAAACGGGCAAATAATGGCATTACGTCATGATACATACGATGTGTGCGGTGTACAATTTCATCCAGAATCTGTACTTACACCCGATGGTAAAAAAATATTAGAAAATTGGATTACCTTATAACGTAAAATCAAAAAAATAGAATACGCTCAAACCCAAAAGATGAAACACTTATTAAACAGATTAATTAATCACGAAACCATTTCAAAAGACGAAGCCAAACAAGTTTTAGTCAATATTTCAAATGGTGAATACAATCAAAGTCAAATTGCATCCTTTTTAACAGTATATATGATGCGTAGTATTACGGTTCAAGAGCTTGAAGGTTTTAGAGATGCTCTACTCGAACTTTGTATTGCTGTTGATTTTAGCGCTTATAATCCTATTGATCTATGCGGTACCGGGGGTGATGGTAAAGATACGTTTAATATATCAACACTTTCATCTTTTGTAGCAGCAGGTGCAGGTATACATGTTACAAAACACGGTAACTACGGGGTCTCATCTACTTGTGGTAGTTCTAACGTGATGGAATATTTGGGGATAAAATTCAGCAACGATAAAGACTTCTTAGAACGTAGTATTGAAGAGACCAGAATTTGTGTGTTACACGCTCCATTGTTTCATCCAGCAATGAAAAATGTAGCTCCGATTCGCCGAGAACTTGCGGTAAAAACCTTTTTCAATATGTTAGGACCTATGGTAAACCCTGCATTTCCTAAAAACCAGATCGTAGGTGTTTTTAATCTAGAATTGGCACGTATGTATGGATATCTTTATCAAAATACTAATAAAAATTACACTATAGTTCACGCTCTGGATGGATATGATGAAATCTCGTTAACTGGTAGTACCAAAATAATATCCAACCGTTCAGAAGCGATGCTAACTCCCGAAGATTTTGGAGTAACTAGTGTCCTACAAAAAGATATTTCGGGAGGTAGTTCAATAAAAGATGCTGCAACTATATTTACAAACATTCTTGCAGGAAAAGGCACTCAAGCACAAAATAATGTAGTTTGCGCTAATGCAGGAATGGCTATAGCTACTGTAGAAAATTTAACCCCAAAAGAAGGATTTGATAAAGCAAAAGAATCCTTATTATCAGGAAAAGGACTCGCAGTCTTAAAGAAGGTTCAACATTTAAGCGCATAAAAATGAATATTTTAGATAAAATAGTTGCAGACAAATTCAAAGAAGTTGCTCTCAAAAAACAACTTATTCCTACAACACAATTGGAACAATCGGTCTTATTTGAGAGGGATGTTAACTCTCTAGCCACTGCACTCAAAATGAGTGATATCGGTATTATTGCAGAGCATAAAAGAAGATCTCCTTCAAAATCGGTAATAAATCATACTACATCTGTGGATCAAGTTACCAAAGGTTATGAAAATGCAGGTATCAACGGAATTTCAATTTTGACCGATGGAAAATATTTTGGCGGATCGTTGGACGACCTGATTCTTGCAAGAGCCTCAGTGCAACTCCCATTACTACGTAAAGAATTTATAATTGACACCTATCAACTACTCGAAGCCAAAGCCCATGGGGCCGATGCTATTTTACTAATTGCTGCGGTGTTAACCAGAAGTCAAATCAAGACACTATCTACCTTCGCAAAAAATATTGGATTAGATGTTCTTTTAGAAGTACATAATAAAGAAGAACTCGAAAAATCAATAATGCCTTCTCTTGACATGCTCGGAGTTAACAATCGAAATTTAAAAACTTTTGAGGTGAGTACCGATATAAGCAAAGAATTAAGTAGTCTCATTCCCGCAGATTTCGTAAAAGTATCAGAAAGTGGTATCAGCACGGTAGCGGCAATTAAAGATCTAAAACAGTATGGCTATCAAGGCTTTTTAATCGGAGAGAATTTTATGAAAACTCAAGATCCAGGTACAAGCGCAATGGATTTTGTAAATCGACTGAGAGCGCAATAATTGGGTAATATGAAACACACAGTACGACTAAAGGTTTGTGGAATGACAGTTCCAAAAAACATAGTGGATGTAGCCTCGTTGCAACCAGAGTATTTAGGATTTATCTTTTATGAAAAATCTCCTAGAAATTTTAAAGGGCCTATGCCCAAAATACCTGCAAAAATCAAAACCGTAGGCGTTTTTGTAAATGCTAAAATTTCTTTTATCCTTGAAAAGATAAAAACTTATAACTTGCGAGCGATACAACTGCACGGTGATGAATCGGCTGCTTTTTGCCAAAGATTGAGAAATGAAATCAATACGCAACAGGCTAAAACGGACCCATCGCAGTCCAAAAACACTATCAAGCTGTGGAAAGTGTTTTCTGTTAAAGATCGATTTGACTTTACCCAACTAACATCTTACGAAGGGATCATCGACTATTTCTTATTCGATACCAAAGGAAAAAATAAAGGGGGTAATGGCATTACCTTTGACTGGACCTTATTATCCAAATACCAGTCAAAAACGCCTTTCATTCTTAGTGGGGGTATTGGCCTCGATCAAATCGATAGCTTAAAAAAATTCT
Organism: Aquimarina rhodophyticola; assembly: GCF_042434915.1. Lineage (GTDB taxonomy): Bacteria > Bacteroidota > Bacteroidia > Flavobacteriales > Flavobacteriaceae > Aquimarina. Next base: position 266,389 of record NZ_CP170198.1, on the reverse strand, counting down.
TACAAACACCACAAGCATCAAAACTACATGCAATAGATGTCAATAGTAAATTTGAAAATACACCAGGGATTAAAAACACCCAACAGTTAGAAACTTTTACAACTGATTTATTTACCGAAAATCAGAACTTTATTTAAAATTTTACACATAAAAATTAACACGAAAAGACTATGAGTTATCAAGTTAATGAAAAAGGATATTATGGAGATTTTGGCGGAGCATATATTCCAGAAATGCTATATCCTAATGTAGAGGAACTACGAACACGCTATATACAAATTATGACTGAACCTTCGTTTCAACACGAATTCGATCAACTTTTAAAAGATTATGTAGGCCGTCCCACCCCATTGTATTATGCGAAGCGTTTTTCTGAAAAGTATACTACAAAAATTTATCTTAAGCGGGAGGATTTATGCCATACGGGTGCTCACAAAGTGAACAATACAATTGGACAGATATTAATGGCAAAAAAACTTGGAAAACATCGTATCATTGCCGAGACAGGAGCGGGTCAACATGGTGTCGCTACAGCTACTGTTTGTGCTTTGATGGGTATGGAGTGTATAGTATATATGGGTGCTATAGATATCGAACGACAAGCTCCCAACGTAGCGCGTATGAAAATGCTTGGAGCTACCGTAGTTCCTGCAGTTTCTGGAAGTAAAACTTTGAAGGATGCCACGAATGAAGCGATACGTGATTGGATTAATAATCCTGTAGATACCCATTATATTATTGGTTCGGTGGTAGGGCCTCACCCATATCCTGATATGGTAGCGCGCTTTCAATCAGTTATTTCCAAAGAAGTAAAATGGCAATTACAAGAAAAGGAAGGGAAACAAAACCCAGATTATGTAGTAGCATGCATTGGTGGTGGTAGCAATGCTGCTGGTATTTATTATGACTATTTAGACCAAGAAAACGTTGGTATTATAGCTGTAGAGGCTGCTGGAAAAGGTATATATACAGGAGAGAGCGCTGCAACCTCTGCACTAGGTAAAGAGGGTATAATTCACGGCAGTAAAACACTTTTAATGCAAACCGAAGATGGTCAAATTACAGAACCCTATTCCATTTCTGCTGGTTTAGATTACCCTGGTGTGGGTCCTATGCATGCTAATTTATTTAGAACAGGCAGAGGAGAATTCATATCCATAACAGATGATAAGGCAATGGCTGCTGGATTGGAGCTCTCAAAATTAGAAGGTATTATACCCGCAATCGAAACCTCCCATGCCCTAGCAATTTTTGAACAACGAAAATTTAATCCTGAGGATATTATTGTTATAAATTTATCGGGTCGAGGTGATAAGGATTTGAATACTTATATCGATTATTTTGACCTATAAAATCCTGACACTAATTAAATATATCAACACAACTCATTAAACCTATAAGTTAAGAAATCACTATGAATAGAATTCACCAAAAACTTACCGAACAAAAGAAACTCTTGTCTATTTATTTTACTGCTGGATACCCTGCCTTAACGGATACGGTAAAGGTACTCGAATCACTAGAGAAAAGCGGGGTGGACATAATTGAGATTGGACTACCGTTTAGCGATCCATTGGCAGATGGACCTACGATACAGGAAAGCTCAACACAAGCGCTACGCAACGGGATGACTACGGCTATACTCTTTGATCAGATCAAAGGGATTAGAAAAACGGTTAGCATTCCTTTATTAATTATGGGATATTTTAATCCTATTCTACAATACGGAGTTGAAAAATTTTGTGCAAAATGCCAAGAAATCGGAATCGATGGGCTCATTATTCCAGATTTACCAGAATACGAATACACTGCCCATTATAAAGAAATTTTTGAACGCTATGGTTTAGTCAATGTATTTTTGATTACTCCACAAACCTCTGATGATCGTATACGTCAAATTGACAACATTTCTAATGGCTTTATTTATATGGTTAGTTCTGCAAGTACTACTGGAGCAAAAAATACGATTGGCGAAGAACAAAAAAAATATTTTGAACGTATCGCTGCCCTCAATCTAAAAACTCCGCAGATCGTTGGATTTGGTATTAGTAATAAAGAAACCTTTCAAAAATCTACCAAAACAACCAAAGGAGCAATTATTGGTTCGGCATTTGTAAAGCATTTAACTGAGCAAGGTATAGATCATATTGATAGTTTTGTTAAATCCATACGGTAACAAGAAAAAATTTTTAATGCATTAACAGTCTGCTGTTAAACTTTATTATCAATTTATTTATGGTAGCGGTACTTTGCTATTTTTATAATTCACACGGCGTACATATCATGGTATAGACGCTTTAAAACAATTATTATGAAAAAGTTTTTTAGGATACTGACCGTTGCTCAAATTGTATATCAAGGTTATCGTTATATCCAAGATAAAAAAGCCGAACGCAAAAATAAAAGATAGTACTAGACGGTTACATGCTTTTATTAACCAGAGTTTATGAGGTCTTTATAACTTTTTAAGACCTCTTTTTTTTAACTTTAAATATTCATTAAAATTAAAACTCATGGGGAGAATAGAGGATAAAAGATTAGAACGAAAAGAACAAGATAAGCCCTTAGGTTCTCTAGGATCAAGGGATAAACCTAAAGACGTATCCATTACAGAGGGAGGTACGTTACGGAAAAAAAAGAAAAACAGTTTATAAAATGGGAAAAGGAGATCGTAAAACAAAAAGAGGAAAAATTTATTTGGGATCCTACGGTAAGTTAAGACCTCCACGTAAAAAATTTAAAATAAAGCCAACAACTTTACCTCATGATCCTGATAAAGATTTGATGTAATTTAAAAAAAGTTTTTATACTGTAAAACCCTGAAATCAATAGTATTGAAGTCGGGGTTTTTACTTTTCATTAATTTGTATAATGCCATACTACCTATAGCTCTGTTAGCAGCTCCCGAGGGTGCAGTTAAGGAAACCGTTCGTATAATACGATTTTGTTTTTGATTCTCTCGCATTAGTGAGAACTCATGAATTCTAGGAACTTCGTTATTGACCAAAGTCAATTGTATCTTATGCTCTTTAAGATGTTTTCTAAAAAAATACTCAGGTCCGTTTTTACTATTTCCACCTGTGAATAGCAAGGTATCAATACGACTGTATTTTTTTAAGAACCCTACAAGATTTCTTAATTCTACATGTGTCATTCCTAAATCTGAGGCATCAATCTTAGCTCTTTGACAGGATGCTACAATATCACAAATACCAATACCTCTTGATGCCAAAAAATTCTTACGCTGTTGAATAGCGATTTTAGAGGTTTCAAAAGCCAAATTAAGTCCAAAGATTTTATCTAAAACCGGCCAGAGTAAACCGTCTATGCTCCCATAACAAAAGTCGACATCACCTGCTTTTAATGTTCCTTTTGAAAACCTTGGGGGTGGCAAGGTGCCTACAATAAGCTTAGTAGCTCCCTCTGGAAAAAAAGGATCATATGGATGTGAGTGCGTAAACATTAGATATTATATTAGAGTAGATTAAGTTAAATAAAAATGTGAGTTAAACATAACCTATGTACGATCATCTTCAAATTAATACGTGCGTCCTCTAGGGATTGCGTAAGCGATAGCAATGATATCCTTTTTATAGTTTTTATTCAAAACTATAAAAAGATACAATGGATAGCGCGACCCAAAATGAAATGAAGGGTTACGCCCTCCATCTCGTCTAAAATTGAAAATAAATAAATGGCTGAAAATCGGCCGCAAATGTTTGATAACAAATTATAGCAACCACTACAGCAATAATTCCTTTGAGTACAATATGACTTCGTATAAAACTTCTTTCAATTTTTGCTTTAATAGCGCTAGGTAACCAATGTGTCATATAACCGATGCACATGACTATAAAAACCAAACGATACTCATAAAGTACATTAAAAGCGTTTGCCCAATCCATATTAGTTATGATTTGTTGATAGAAGCGATCAATATGATCCAAACTATTTCCTCTAAAATAGATTCTGGTAAACGTGATAAATACAAATGTTATCATAATTTTCCACCCTATAATTATCCATGAGCGATTGGTTTCGTACGGACTTATTCTACGCCAATATTTAAAAATTACAATGCCGACACCATTGAGTCCTCCCCAGATTACGAATTTCCACGCTGCACCATGCCATAAACCTCCGATTAACATGGTAATCATAATATTTACATTGGTATTAAAATGTTTTGCTACCTTTTTTGAAAAGAGGGTTATAAGTAAAGCCACAACAATAAGCGTTGCTGCTAATAAGGCTATATAATAATTTGAAACTGCTAATACTGCCAAAAATGTAAAGATTAAAATAAAGGTATAGGAGAAAATGGTTCCGTTACGATTACCTCCTATCGGAATGTATAGATAATCCTTAAGCCAGCTAGACAGCGAGATATGCCAACGTTTCCAAAATTCTCCACAGTTTAAGGCTTTGTAAGGTGAGTTAAAGTTTCTTGGCAAACGATATCCCATCAATAAAGCCAAGCCGATTGCTACATCGGTATACCCAGAAAAATCACCGTAAATTTGTAACGAATATCCAAACATCGCCATAATATTGGTGAATCCAGAAAACATTTCGGGCATATCAAAAACGCTATCTAAAAAATTTGCAGCGATAAAATCGGCAAAAATCATTTTCTTGATTAATCCCTTTAGGATCATATAGGTTGCTCTCCCAAAATCTACTCTAGAAATTTTAATGTTTTTACGAATTTGAGGAACAAAATCTGAAGCTCTAACTATTGGTCCAGCTACCAATTGTGGAAAGAAACTTACAAAAAAACCAAAATCGATAATAGAAGTTAGTGGTTTGATCTGTTTTCTATAGATATCAACACTATAACTGATAGTTTGAAACGTGTAAAAAGATATACCTACAGGTAAAATAATACTATCTACGGTAAAATAATCTACCTGCTGCCATGTGTTGGCCCACTTGGCAAGATGATTAATAACCTCATAATTTGACTCAAATAGCGCATTGTATGAATCGGTAAAGAAGTACGCGTATTTGAAATAACAAAGAGTTGCCAAATTTATGGTAACGCTAACAGCGACCAATAATTTACGTATCAGTACTGATCTATTAGCATAAATAAGTTTACCAATAAAAAAATCATTTACAGTACTGAATAAAAGAATTCCTACAAATAATCCACTGGTTTTATAATAGAACGCTAAACTAATTAGAAAGAGATATAAGCTCCGCAAGCTTTTATTTGGATAAATCAATGCATATCCTATATAAAAGATTGCGAAAAATATCCAGAAATTAGCTTGAGTGAAAATTAATGGAAACTCTTCATAAAAATTAAAAATATCGTAAAGTCTATTCATTCACGATTTGTTTTAATATGGAATTGTGTTCTAATTGTAACTCTTTTTCCCATGAGTTTGATAATGCTTGTAATAATAGATCTGCTTTTAAATTATATCCCTTGTGCGTAAAGTGGATTCGATCATTTGGCATAAGCTTATTTGCATACCAGTCTTTTGATGAATTGAATCCTCCCATAATTTCGTAAAAATCCCATACCGCCATCTTATATTTTTTGGCAAGGTCATATATGATAGCTCTTGATATACGTGTTCGAGGATTTGGATATTGCTTTTTATAATATGAATCATTTGGAACCGTGAGTAATATTGCACAATCTGGATTGATGTTAAGAATATCCTGAATAAAATTTTCGTAATTACGCCGAAACTCTTTGGGACTAAAATCGGGATGATAAGCATCATTTGTACCAACCGAAACAATAAACAAATCTGGCTTATATAGGGATAATTGTTGTGTAAAGTATGCACTCCGATTGTAATAACTAAAACTAGCTCCATTGACTCCGATCGTAGTATATTCGATTCCTTTTGAGTCATTCATCAATTCTAGGCCCATCATTAAAAACTCTGCATCTACGGTATCTTTAATTTTACATACCTGTACCTCGATAGTTTCGACGGATTTATTTAACTGATATTCTATAAAATTAGCTTGTTGATTAATGACAAAATTTTTGACTAGCGAGGTATCTTTGATTAGAACTTCATATCCATCACTCCAAGTATTATAGAACACTCTGATTTTATCAAACTGATAGGTGTTTTTTGTATAGTTAAGGTAATTTGCGTTGATTTTTATGTTTGCTAAAGAATCTTTGAATTTGGCAGTAACACCAGACATTCCCCATGCAATACTATCTTTTCTGATAGAACAGCGATATCCTTGCCATTCTCCATCAAAATCCACCTCATAATTAGAAGGGTTATTAGTTTCTGCCATACGATACGGAAAAATAAAACCGCGCTGCCCTTTGGCAGTTGTACTCATGTGTTGCAAATATGATCGTAATCTATTGCTATAAATGTCTGCTTGTATATGAGACCCTCCAATATGAAAAATATGAATCTTTTCTTGTTCGCCTTGTACCACTTTATGTAGCTTTTGATATATTTTTTTAAAAGCGGGGGAATTTTCTGCTAACTTAATTTTATTAGCTTTCCAGTTGATAAATGAATATTCATTTTTTAATGAATCTATACTATACTGCTGTGAATACATTACTGCATTGTGCGTAAAAAGAATACAAACTAAAATTAACTTACTATTCATTTTGGGTAGCATTTAGGTCAAGATATAGGGAGGTAAAAAAGAGTTCTGAGATAATTTTGGTTCCTTTTGATGTAAAATGGGTATAATCACTCCCTGCCAACTTTTGATCTACCCAATGTCTCATAGATCCAGCACCACCCATGGCATCAAACATGCTCCAATACGCAATATTATTAGACAAACACGTTTCTCGCAAACTATCGTTAAGGTAAGGAAGTAACGGATATGTCTGCATTTTACCGTTTACTGGAATGCACATATCGGTTGGTCCGATAAAAATAAAGCTTACTTCTTTGTTGATGCGACGACGCATCCAATTAATTTGGCTTTTTACATAATCTACATATGTACGTACCTTTAAAGAATCTTTGAGGTACGGTACCGTATTCCCACCATATTGCATGATAATAACTTTGGGTTGGATAACTGCAGCCATCTGCTTAAAACTCGAGGCGTTTGAACTTGCAAAAATAGTTCCCGATGAGCCTCGCATCGCAACATTATCCATTTGTATTTTGGTATCCGATCCTAATGTTAATCCATAAAAATCTGCACTCATTTTTCCTTCTAGCTCAATAACTAGATCAGTAGGAGTGTTTTTTAACGCTATTTCATATCGGTGGTACTGACCATCTGAGATAAGTTCACCTTCTTGCACGACGATATCATCATCTTTAACCGTGATTTTAATAGGATAGTTTGCATTTCCATAATGCAATCCAATAGTTTTAAATTTTCTGAAATTAAAGTAGGTTCGTCTTGATTTGCCTATTTTTATACTCGCACGTTTTACAGTGATAGAGTCCAAAGTAAGACTATCCAATACATCTTCTCGATGCGGTGTAAACCTGCTTACAGACATAAACATACCATACTTTTTGTGTTGAAAACGTTCCTTTGTACGATCAAAAATCGCATACCGAATCCAATTATCACTCGGTTCTACAATGGCACTTATTTGACGATACACTGGTTTTACAGGAATAAAGCCTGGTCCAGTACCACCATACATACCTTGTAACCTATTTCTTAAATATCCAGTGATACGATCTCCCTCTATTTGTGAATCCCCAAAATGTACGATACGACAAAATGATGAAGATAGCTTGTTTTTTAAGGAGTTTAAAAACTGTGGATTATCATGAGGATACTCTATGCGAGTAACCATGGCTGTATCTAGTTTAGAAAAATCCGGGGGTCTTTTTATAACAGGTTTCGCTTTTGAATAGTTGAGTGTATCCATCATATTGGACTCTTCATCGTCAACTGGAACTACCGACCTGGTTACTTTAACGATCTCACTTTTTAAGGTTACGGTATCCTTTGTGGATTTCATAAAGTTTTCAAATGTAGGATATTTGATCTCTATGGGATCTACTACGATTCCATCCTCAAAAGTTTGGGTATGGTGAATAGCATTACTATGACTTAGAAACATTAGTCCTACTAATGCACCTAAAACCAAAATAATGAATATTGCGATTTGTATTGGTTTAATTCTCAAAAGACCTTGCTAGTAATTTACTTTCTGGTAAAAATAGTAAGATTTTAATAACATCAAAATCTAAACTACCTGTAGACTGTTAAAGTAAGACTTTTTATAATCTCTAAAACATCACTTATTAATAAAACTGCAAACAACCTTCTAAGCTTTATTATTGGTATAAAATGTCAAAAAAGTACATATTTATAGTAAACTAATTGACATGTAGTTATAGTATTTTAAAATAAAAGCGAAACAATATTGGTCAGGACACCTATAAACAGTGGTTTTTTGAAAATCGGTTATTTTCCCATCTTCTTTCCGAAAAAAAACTTACTTATTACTATTCAAAATGGTTCTCAAGTTTTAAAACTTGAGAACCATTTCTTTGTTTTTATATACCTGCTATATAATTATTTATAAAATTTAATTTACTTACCCCTTATTTTAAGGTTACGATTAAATCATCTGCATGAACCATGGTACCAGCTTTTAAATTAACCTTCTTAACAATAGCATCTTCGTTTGCTGTTATAGTTGTTTCCATTTTCATAGCTTCAATTATAAATAAAGGTTCGTTACGTTTCACTTCCTGACCATTTTTTACCAATATGGTGGATAAAGAACCTTGTAAAGGTGCTGCAATTTGTTTTGGATCATTCTTGTCGGCTTTTACATGAACGATTTTTTCAACCTTAATAGATTTATCTTGGATTTCAACATTTCTGGTTTGTCCGTTAACTTTAAAAAATACTGTGACTTTACCATCATCATGTGGTTTCCCGACAGAAATTAATTCGATAAGCAGTGTTTTTCCTTTATCTAGTTCTATAATAATCTCTTCTTCTGGTTGCATACCATAAAAGAAATTTTTGGTCGGAATATTCATCACATTTCCATATTCTACATGATGATTATAGGCTCCAGTAAAAACTTTTGGGTAGAGTTTGTAGGATAAAAAATCTGTAATATCTAGATCTCTTCCCATGCCTTTTTTAAAGACCTTTACAAAATCCTTAAATTCTGCTTCAAAATCTACTGGTTCTAGATGAGCATTGGGTCGATTCGTGAATGATTCTTGACCTTTTAATATAGATTGTTGTAAAATTTTGGGAAATCCTCCTTCGGGCTGACCTAATTCTCCTTTAAATAAGCTAACCACCGATTGTGGAAAAGAAAGAGAATCACCTCGTTCTATAACATCCTGTATAGATAGGTTGTTGCTAACTAGATATTGCGCCATATCTCCTACAACTTTTGAACTTGGCGTAACCTTTACAATATCACCAAATAACGTATTAACTTCTCCATACATTTTTGTGATTTCATGAAAACGATCTGCTAGCCCAAGTCCTTCGGCTTGAGGTTTTAAGTTGGAGTATTGTCCACCCGGAATTTCGTGCTGATACACTTCTCCCGTACCTGCCTTCAAACCAGACTCAAATACATAATAATATTCTCTTACAGCTTCCCAATAATTAGCATATTCGTTTAATTTACTAATATTGATAGGGTTCTCTCTTTCGTGAAAACGCATCATTTCTGCAATCGCATTAAAATTGGGTTGTGATGTAAGCCCAGACAATCCTGCCAAAGCTACATCTACCACATCAACGCCTGCTTCTATAGCTTTAAGATAAGTTGCAGATTGTACTGATGATGTATCATGCGTATGCAGATGAATTGGAATATTTATTTCTGATTTAAGCGCACTAATTAATTCTGAAGCTGCGTATGGCTTTAATAAGCCTGCCATATCTTTTATTCCCAAAATATGTGCTCCTGCATTTTCAATATCCTTTGCAAGCTGGATATAATACTTTAAAGTATACTTGGTACGTTTGGGATCTAATATATCTCCTGTATAGCAAATAGATCCTTCTGCAATACCCTGTGTTTTGGTTCGTACATGTTCTATGCAAGGTGCTATAGATTGCATCCAATTGAGAGAATCGAAAATTCTAAAAATATCAACCCCGTTCTCCCACGATTGTTCTACAAATTTTCCTATCAGATTATCAGGATACGCTTTATAACCAACTCCATTAGAACCTCGAATGAGCATTTGTAGTAATACATTGGGCATTGCTGCTCGTAATGATCGCAATCGCTCCCATGGATTTTCTTTAAGAAATCTTAAACACACATCAAAGGTTGCTCCTCCCCATACCTCCATACTAAAGATTTCGGGATGATTTTTAGCATATCCCTCTGCAACTTTAAGCATATCATAACTACGCATTCGAGTCGCCAGTAAACTTTGATGTGCATCTCGCATCGTAGTATCGGTATACTGAATCTTTTTTTCATCTTTTAACCATTTGGAAAAACCATCGGGCCCTAGTTCTGTAAGTAACTGTTTAGTGCCTTTTGGATGGGTGCCAGTTACATCATATCTAGGTATAATAGGTTGTACAAATTGTTTCTTTGGATCCATGTCTTTAACATCAGGATTTCCATTAATTACAATATCCCCAAGAAAAGTAACTAGTTTGGTTGCTCTGTTACGAGGTTCTTGTATCTGAAATAAACTCTTTGTATTCTGAATAAAGTTAACTGTAGCCGCTCCTTTTCTAAAAGTTTCATTAGATAATATATTGTCTAAAAAAGGCATGTTAGTTTTAACACCACGAATTCTAAACTCTGACAAAGCTCTACGCATTTTACGACAAGCACCATCCAGAGTTCTCCCGCTTGCAGAAACTTTTACTAACATTGAATCAAAGAAAGGTGATATAGTTACCCCTTGATACAAACTACCAGCGTCTAAGCGAATACCGAATCCAGATGCACTGCGATATGTTGTTATTGTCCCATAGTCGGGTTTAAAATTATTCTCGGGATCCTCTGTGGTTATACGGCACTGTAAAGCAAATCCTGTGGTAGTCAAACTTTCCTGACTTTCTATTTTAATTTGTTGATCCGATAGTTTATAGCCACCAGCTATAAAAATCTGAGCTTTTATTAAATCGATACCTGTAACTACTTCGGTAACGGTATGTTCTACTTGAACTCTTGGATTTACTTCAATGAAATAGATATTCCCGTCATCATCTACCAAAAACTCTACAGTCCCAATATTGTTGTATGCTACGGCCTTGCAAATTTTTAAGGCATATGCATACAACTTTTGCTTTGTTTCATTATCCAAACCAAAAGATGGCGCATATTCGATCACTTTTTGATAACGGCGTTGTACAGAACAATCTCGCTCAAAAAGATGCACCATGTTACCATGGTTATCTGCCACTATTTGTATTTCTATATGTTTAGGATTCTCTACAAATTTTTCAAGAAATACGGTATCATCTCCAAATGCATTTCCTGCTTCTCTTTTGGACTCGGGAAATGCTTTTTCTAGAGTTTCTGCATCTCGAATAACACGCATACCTCTACCACCACCGCCAGACGCGGCTTTTAACATGACAGGATAGCCTATCTTTTTTGCTTCTTTTAAAGCAACACTTACGTTTGTGAGATCTTCAGCATTACTTTGGATGATCGGTATATTGTTTTCTACGGCAACTTGTTTTGCCATTATTTTGTCACCTAATGATTTTAATACAGATACTTTTGGACCAATAAAAATAATTCCATTAGCCTCACATTGTGCTGCAAACTCGGCGTTTTCAGACAAGAAACCATATCCTGGATGAATAGCATCTACTTGATTTCTTACTGCTACCTGAATGATTTCACTTATATTGAGATAAGGTTTTAAGGGTTGATTATTCTCTCCTATTTGATAGGCCTCATCGGCTTTATATCGATGTAATGAGTATCGATCCTCATAGGTATATATGCCAACTGTTTTGAGTCCAATTTCTGTACAAGCTCTAAAGATTCGGATAGCAATTTCTCCCCGGTTAGCGACTAAAACCTTTTTAATTTTCATTGTAAGTGTATAAAATATATGATTTTTATTTAGCGAACATTCGCTACGAAGATATTGATTAGAGTGTATCTTTGCAATTATTGATAAAATTTTAAGATCATTTTATACATATGATTAAAATGTTAACATTTTAATGCGATTAATAAAAAAACGGAAGCTAAAGCTTCCGTTTTTTTGCACTATTATAGCATAACTATCTAATAATTTTATACCAACTAATTACTTATTTTTTTGAATTTTATTGTAAAATGCCTTTTCTGTTACATCAGACCATTTTTCTGCCTTTTTCTGAAAATCTGAGTAACTATCATATACCTCTTTTGACAATGGATCTTTTCCTACTAATTCGGTAACTGCTTCTTTGGTATATTCTCTTAAAATATCAAGAATTTCTTCAGAAAATTCTCTCACTTGTACCCCTTCTTCATTTACCAATTTTTCAAGAAATATTGCATTCTGCATATCAAACTCTGCTTGCATCCAAACTTGAACACGTTTGGATGCTCCTTCCAAAATGCTTTGTAAGTGAGGTGGCAATTCATCAAATTTTTGTTTGTTAATAAAAAATTCCATTTGAGAACCTGGCTCGTGCCATCCTGGAGTATAATAATATTTTGAGATTTTATGAAACCCCATCTTATAGTCATGATACGGTCCAATCCATTCTGTAGCATCAATAACACCCCGTTCCAAACTCGTATAAATCTCGCCACCTGCGACTAGTATTGCTGCTCCTCCAGCTTTTTCGAGAACTTTACCCGCAATACCGGGTAACCGCATTTTTAACCCCTTGAAATCATCAATAGTGTTTATTTCTTTATTAAACCATCCTCCCATTTGCACGCCTGTGTTTCCTCCTAAAAAAGGAACAAGATTAAAATTAGCATACGTTTTTTTCCAAAGTTCGTACCCTCCCCCCGATTCTAACCATGATGTTAATTGTAGTTGATTCATACCAAAGGGTACCGCACAAAAAAATTGAGCAGCTGGAGTTTTACCTGCCCAATAATATGATGCTCCAGATCCCATCTCTATCGTCCCATTGGATACAGCATCAAAAGCTTCTAAAGGTGGTACCAGCTCGCCACCACCATAAACTTTAATTTTTATTTGACCATTGGACATCTCTTCAACCCACTCGGCATATTTATTTGCTGCTTCCCCTAGAACAGGAAAATTAGGCGGCCATGTGGTGGTCATCTTCCAATTATACTTTTTACCAGCATCTTGGTTTACCGTTGCATTAGCATTGCCTGAAGCAGAATCCCCACCACAGGATATAAGCAACAATATCATTAAAAGTGATAAAGACTTAGCTGTTTTTTTTAGTGCTCTCATACTATGAATATTTATTTTGATAAAAAAATGATTTCTGGATACAATACAACTAGACCAACAATCAATAACTGAATAATAATAAATGGAATGATCCCTCTATAAATTTGACTTGTTTTGATAGATTCTGGAGCCACACCTTTAAGATAGAAAAGTGCAAACCCGAAGGGAGGTGTTAAAAAGGAGGTTTGTAAATTTAACGCAATAAGAATACCAATCCATAACATATCCATATCTAAGGCATTAAACAAAGGGGTAACGACGGGTACTATTATAAAAACTATTTCGATGAAATCGATAAAAAATCCAGCGATAAATATTACCACCATAACGAGTAGTAAAAATAATAAAGGTGATAAATCAGAGGATAAGATTAACTCTTGCAAATACTCGTCTCCTCCAAGAGTTCTAAATACTAGAGTAAAGGTGGTAGCGCCGAGTAAAATAAAAAACACCATCGTAGTAAGCTTAGTTGTTTCTTGAGCTACTTCTTTTAATATTTTGAAACTGAATTTTTTTTGTAGGATAGTTAAGATAGTTGCTCCTAACGCTCCAATCGCTGAAGCTTCGGTTGGAGAGGCTATTCCCGTAAAAATTGAACCTAAAACAAGTACAATCAGCAATATGGGTAAAACAAGAACTTTTATGATTTTGGCTGTGAAGTTTGTTCCTCTAAACGCTTTAATCTCTTCTACGGGTATCGCTGGGGCATCGTTCTTATGTATCACAGCTTTAATCAAGATGTAAAGAATATAGAGGGCTACCAAAATCAATCCAGGAAGCATAGCTGCCGAAAATAATGATCCTACATCGACTGATGCTGTTCCTCGAGAGGAACTATTAATTGTGTCTGCCAAAAGAACCAACACTATAGATGGCGGAATAATTTGCCCTAAAGTCCCCGAAGAAGCAATTACACCCGTAGCTAACTCTGGCGAATACCCTCGTTTTAACATTGTAGGCAAACTTATCAATCCCATAGTAACAACTGTTGCTCCTACAATACCTGTAGAAGCAGCTAATAATGCACCCACTATTACAACTGAAATCGCTAGCCCGCCCCGAACAGTTCCAAACATCATAGCCATCGTTTCTAACAAATTTTGTGCTAAGCCAGATTTTTCTAGCATAATACCCATAAAGATAAACAGGGGAACTGCCATTAATACATAATTATTAACTACTCCCATGATTCGTGAAGGTAAAATATTGAATGTGCTTAGCGAAAAATAATCTGGAGCTATACTAGCAATGGCAATAGCAAAGAGCACCGAAATACCGCCTAGGGTAAAGGCTACAGGATAGCCTTTTAAAATAAAAACAAAAATAACAACAAACAATATAACAGCTAGTACCTCCATCAATTAAACTTTATTTAGGATTGTTCGTATAGATTTTAAACAGTGAGATATACCTTGAAGTAATAGAAAGACGAAACCGAGTGTTATACTAAATTTTAGAAGATATAGTGCGGGTAAACCTCCTGGTTGTGCAGAATTTTCACCCATAAGAAAAGATGAATACCCATACCGCCATGAGGCCATGATAATTATTAAACACCATGGAAGTAAGAAAATTATTGCCCCCATGAGATCAATCCATGCCTTTGACTTGTCAGATAATTTAGCATAAAACACATCTACTCTAACATGTTTTTCATGCTTGAATGTATAGCCTGATGCTAGTAAGAATACTAGTCCAAATAAATAAATTTCAATTTCTACAATCCATATGTACGTAAATTCAAACACATATCTTATAAAAACATCTGTACTAATTACAACGATCATGAGTACAGAGAGCCAACTTACTACCTTTCCAACTTTTTCATTAATCCAATCTAGAATTTTTATAACAGCATCCACAGTATAAGATTTGATTGGAAAATTTAACAAAATTAAACCTTCCTATTGTATAATGATTTGTGATTTAAAGCACTAAGTGGCTGTAAACATTATAAATATAGTTAATATTATAGAACTATGGATATAATAAAAGAACTTGAACACAATAAAAACAACTGTGCAAAACTTCATAAATAAAAGTTTTAACACAATTATAGTGTATTTCGAACTATAAAATAACTATGAAATTTTATAGTATAAGACCTTTTGGATTGAGAGGTTAATTATTAAAAATATTATAATGATGCATTCAGCATATATAAAATGACATAGTGTACATCTAAATAGAAATATTTTTACACTTATCTATTATTTTAAAAAGAGGGCACACTTATTATTTGGATAAAATAGAAGAATTACTACGATTTATCGTGTAAAAACTAGTTCATTATTTTTGATAGTTTCCTCTTCGCTAAAACCATAACCATCGTAGTTAAACCCTTTTAAATCTTCTATTGTTTGCGCATCTGTATCCAAAATATAACGAACCATAAGTCCGCGTGCTTTTTTGGCATAAAAACTGATTATTTTTAACTTGTCATTTTTCCAATCCTTAAACACTGGAGTAATTACTGGCACCTTCAGTAATTTAGTGTCAACTGCTTTAAAATATTCATTACTTGCCAAATTTAGAAACAACTCATTATCTTTTAACTCCTCATTAAGTGCTTTTGTAATTACTGGCTTCCATATTTCATAAAGTGTATTATGTTGTTCGACAGATAACTTTGTTCCCATTTCTAACCGATAAGGTTGTATAAGATCCAAAGGTTTTAATATTCCGTATAAACCAGAAAGAATGCGTAATGTATCTTGTAATTTATTCAATTTATTACTTTTGATTGTGTACGCTTCTAAACCTGTATAAACATCTCCGTCAAAAGCATACACTGCAGGTCTCGAATTTGAAGTTGTATGTTCTAATTCAAATTCTTTATTACGAACATAGTTGAGATCTGCAAGCTTATCACTAATATGCATCAACTCACCAAGTTCATTTTTACTTAGTTGAACCAATCTGTCATTAATCTTATTGGTAATTTCCAAAAATGAAGGTTGTGTAAAACGTGTTGTTGGTAACGAATCCTGATAATTTAAAGATTTTGCGGGAGATATTACAATTTTCATTAGCTGCTTTTAAGTCAAAAATACATACTTGACAACGTATATAGAATAGATTTTAGAAATAATTTTCTATGTATGTATTTAAAATATCTATACCTTAAGATTATATCGATTAACTACTCTTCTAATAAAGTTTGATTTTTGGCATAGGCTCGCCATTTTTCAATACAACTTTTAATATCCCTGGGAATCTCACTTTCAAAATGCATCTTTTCACCAGTAGTAGGGTGAATAAAACCTAAGGTTCGAGCGTGTAATGCTTGTCTAGGTAAAACTTTAAAACAATTATCTACAAACTGCTTATATTTGGTAAAAGTTGTCCCCTTAAGAATTTTTTCTCCGCCATAACGCTCATCGTTAAACAAGGTATGTCCTATATGCTTCATATGCACCCTTATTTGATGTGTTCTCCCTGTCTCTAATTTACAGCAAACCAAAGTCACATAGCCTAATCGTTCTAAAACTTTAAAGTGGGTAACAGCTGGTTTCCCCTTGTGCTCTTCTTCTCCGTAATACACCGTGTTTTGTAGTCTATTTTTGGGATGTCTCCCGATATTACCTTCAATGGTTCCTTCATCCTCTGTTATGTTTCCCCATACTATAGCGATATATTCTCGTTCTGATGTCTTATCAAAAAATTGTTTTGCCAGATGTGTCATTGCTTCTTCTGTCTTGGCAATCACCAAAAGTCCGCTAGTATCCTTGTCAATTCGATGCACTAAACCTGGACGATTACTGCTATTATTGGGTAAATTTTCAAAATGATATATCAAAGCATTGATTAAGGTTCCTGAATAATTTCCATGACCAGGATGTACAACCATTCCGGCTGGTTTATCTACTACTAATAGTGCCTCATCTTCGTACACAATATCCAAAGGAATGGCCTCTGGGGTCAATAATTGTTCATAGGGTGGATGTGTAAATAAAACACGGACTACATCATTGGGTTTAACCTTATAATTAGATTTAACAGGAATATCATTGACAAATACACTCCCATCTTTTGCAGCTTGTTGAATTTTATTACGTGTTGCATTTTCAACAAAATTCATTAAAAATTTATCGACACGTAAGGGCTCTTGTCCACTACTCGCAACAAATCGATGGTGTTCATATAAATCATCATCACTCGTATCAAAATTCTCTGGTTCTTTATAATCTTCCAACGTAAATACTATTAAAATTAAAATATATTAATACTCTTAGAGTAGCTCACTGCTTTAGAAAATCTGTGTAGCGCTTAATTATTATTGGATAGATTAATTGTTCTGCCTTTTCCATCACCCAAAACTAAATCAATGGTAGATGTTTTCATGAGTTTTGTCCCTGGTTTAATACGTTTTCCTTTGTGCCGAAGTTCTAAAACCATGTCTTCTGCAATATTAGGCTTATACGTAATTGAACCGATTTGAAATCCTAATGCCAGTAATTTGGGCTCTACCTGTCTTCGCGTCTTTTGTATGACGTCTTTAGGAATTTCTATTTTACGATAGCCAGATGGATTCAAGGTTACATAAATCTTTCGATTCTCTTTAACACCATTACCTGCAGCAGGATTTTGTTCGATCACCGAATATCGAGGATAATCAGGATCAAAATTTGCAGAGTCTTGCACCTCATAACGTAACTCTTTTTCCTCTAAAATTTGTTTAACTTCGTCCAAGGTTTTTTTACTTAAACTTGGAACTATTATGCGCTGGTCATGGTTTGTCGTACTATCCAACCATTCTAAGGTTACAAAGCATAAAATCACAAATAAGGCCACAGCAAGTATTAGCTGAATTAGAAAAAGTTTGCTAAAAATAAATTTGAAGAAATTCATATACAGATCGATAGTTTGCGCAAAGATATAAAAACGGAAAGTTTTATGCTTTGTTATTAGATAAATGATATTTTTGTTATTAAACATTAGTTAATGAAAAAGAACATTGCCATACTCATGGGTGGATACTCCAGTGAATTTGACGTATCTATTAATAGCGGAAACGTGGTCTATAAACATATTGATCGAGAGGCATACAATCCATATAGAGTTCACATTACCAAAGAGCAATGGTTTTATGTAGACGACCAGAACATCACGCATCCAATTGACAGAAATGATTTTTCCATTCTTATAGCGGGTAATAAAATCACATTCGATGCTGCTTTTAATACTGTTCACGGTACTCCAGGTGAAGACGGATTGCTACAAGCTTATTTTAGGTTATTAAGAATCCCCCAAACCTCTTGCGATTTTTATCAAGCAGCCCTTTCTTTTAATAAGCGAGACTGCATTAGCACGCTTAAACCTTACGGAATTCCTACGGCAAGTAATTATTTTCTTAATCAAGGAGATCCTATAGATCCCGAAGCGATTATTAAAGCAGTTGGTCTTCCTTGTTTTGTAAAAGCTAACAAAGCTGGAAGTAGTTATGGTATTTCAAAAGTCAAAAAGCTTTCCGAATTGCTACCCGCAATAGAGTACGCCTACAAAGAAGATGACGAAATTATTATTGAATCTTTTTTAAGTGGGACTGAGGTATCTGTGGGTGTTATTAATTTTAATGGTGAAGATATTGTTTTGCCCATAACCGAAATCGTAAGTCACAATGAGTTTTTTGATTATGAAGCAAAGTATTTAGGTCAATCGGAAGAAATCACTCCTGCTAGATTATCAGAGGAGGACACCGAAAAGGTAAAAAAGCTCGCACTAAAAGTATACCAAACGCTCAAAATGAAAGGGTTTTCTCGTAGCGAATACATCTTTCACAACGGTGAACCTCACTTTTTAGAACTAAACACAAATCCTGGATTAAGTGAAGCCAGCATCTTACCACAACAGGCTTTAAAAGCAGGGATATCACTACAAGAATTATTCACTAATGTAATTGAAGCGTGTATTAGTAAACCCGCATGGAGCGAAATTTAATTCGATAAAAAAATTATGAAAAGAGCAGTTTTTCCGGGATCCTTTGATCCAATTACATTAGGTCATTACGATATCATAGAACGTGGACTTACATTATTTGATGAGATTATCCTAGCCATAGGTATTAACGCAGATAAAAACTATATGTTTTCCCTTGAAGAAAGAACCTATTTTATGAGAGAAGCCTTTAAAAATGAACCTAGAATCAAGGTTACCACTTACAAAGGCTTGACAGTAGATTTTTGTCGTAAGCAAAATGCACAATTTATTTTAAGAGGACTTCGTAACCCTGGGGATTTTGAGTTCGAAAAGGCAATAGCCCACACCAATCGCAAAATGTCAGAAATCGAAACTGTCTTTTTATTAACCTCATCAGGGAAAAGTTATATCTCTTCATCTATTGTGCGCGATGTAATTCGTCATGGAGGGGATTATACTGGACTCGTTCCAGATACGGTGCGTGTAAGCAAGTAATATATGAAAAGACATTTAGGAGCAATTAAGGTCGTCGTAAACGACTACGATGAAGCTATTTCGTATTATACAAAAAGTCTAGGGTTTGTGGTTATCGAAGATTTAAAAATTGATAATACTAAACGCTGGGTTGTTATCGCTCCTAATCAAGAGGCCGAAACTCAACTAATTTTAGGCAAAGCTGCAAATGAGACTCAAAAGCTAGCTATTGGTAATCAAACCGGTGGTCGCGTATTTTTATTTCTTCATACCGATGATTTTTGGAGGGATTATAATTTTATGAAAGATAAAGGGGTGGTTTTTAAGGAAGAACCACGAGAAGAACCTTATGGTACTGTAGTAGTTTTTGAAGATTTGTATGGCAACACTTGGGATTTGATAGAGAAAACTAACTAAAATTGCTGTTTTTTTTAAAAAAATAAAGTGGATATTTAATATATTTAATTTATAAAATATAACCCATGCAAATCCACGAAACTGCTTTTATAATATCTACCTATCGCTCATTGTACCCCGAAGTAAGCAAAGATCCTTATGCACACCTTTGGAACAATCCCAAAACGAATGAGCTCCTTCCCGAAATATTGGATACAATTTCTAAGCATGAGCCGTTAATGCATAGTTTGAGAAACCGTTTTTTTCTAGAAGAGCTGACTACGTTTTTTGAACAACATCCTAACGGTACATTTCTTAATTTTGGAGCTGGTTTTAGTATGTATCAATTTGTTTTACCCAAATCAGTGCAGACAATCGAGATTGATAAAAAAGATATTGTAGACTATAAAAAAGAAAAAATTACTACTTGGATAAAAGAGGGGGTGATACCAAAGCGTAATATCAAATACCTATCAATGGACTTTAATACGATTTCAGTAGCTAAAAAAGCTGATGAATTACTTAGTTTATTATCAAACACCCCAACTTTTATATTGCTAGAAGGGGTACTGTTTTTTCTCAATGCTGATACGACAAATCAATTGTTTAAAATATTTGGAAAGATTCAAAAAAGTGGAGATATCTTGGGCAGTGTTTCCTACGATCCGAAAGTGAAAAACACAGAGGTATACCAAAAATTATTGACGTATTTTGATAAGAATAACAATACCAATGATACGTTTGCACATCAAACACTTCCACTTTCCTTTTATCAAAATCAAGAAGAGTATGAAGTAATTAAACATACGGATGAATTCGAAATTGTTCATCAATACGCTCCACACCATTTACTTCCTTCAAAAACAAGGGTACTTAATGAAAGTTTATATGTATTAAAAAGGCATTAGATTCCCGAAATCAGCGCTCCGCAAATCCCTAAACCTACTATTAAATACACGCCAGCTAAAATAAAAAAAACTTTTGCAGCTTTCTTTACTGAAGCTCTCCAAAGTAAAAAACCTATCAATGCCAAAAGTAGAGGAGGTCCAAACATTACTCCCAGAATAAGATAGATAATTCCGTCATAATTGCCTCCTTCCAAAAACAACATACTTATTTTCATATTTCGTGATTTCTAAGTTTTTCTAAATATTCGCGTTTATCATCCCTATAAAAAAGATTCATCGTCTCAAAAGGAATGATTTTATAATCTTTATCAACTATATGCACACAAGATTTTTTTATAGAACGTACGTCAAAATTATAGGCATCTATAAATTGCATAATGATAATCCTAAAAAGATTGTCGTACCCCAAATTAGGTGCCTCAATCTCGGGTAAACAACACATAATAGATTTTAAATTTTCTTTAGCTTTTGCTACAGAATTTCCAGTACTGAATAGTTCCAGCATCTTGCCATGCAACTCTTGATCCTGTTCGTATACAATGGTATTCTTTCCATTATCTAATAAATCAGCAGGATTAATATACCGAGTAAGAGGTACAATGGTATCGTCTTGTTTAAGTGCATATCCCATAACAAGTGCATCAGGATTACAAGGCACAGGAATGAGATCATCTGATACAAAAACGGGAAATTGTTCTAATATTTTCCTGCGCACCTCGGTTAAGGTTATACGATTTTTTTGGGCATCAAAATCTTCCAAACGACCTGCTATTTGTGTAGGCTGAAAAGTTACACCCCGCACACATTTTTGTTGTACTGCATAGGATAAAATTTCTCCTATCTCTATGTCATTTAAATCTTTCTCTAGCGTTACAACCAAAGTAGTCGACAAATTAAATTCGTTTAAATGATCGATAGCTTTTTTACGCACCTGCGTAAGGTCTTCACCACGTAACTTTTTTAAAACCTCTGGCTTGAGTGAATCAAATTGTAAATAAATTTCAAAATCTGGCATAAATGCTGCAAGACGCTCTACGAATTTCTTGTCCTTTGCTATTCTAATACCATTCGTATTTAGCATTAAATGTCGTATTGGTAGTTTTTTTGCATATTGCAATATTTCAAAAAACTGAGGATGTACGGTAGGTTCTCCTCCACTTAGTTGAACTACATCGGGTTCTTTTTCATTGATAACAATGGTATCGAGCATTTTTTTAATTTCATCTAGTGTACGATGTCTTCCGTAGGTAGGAGAAGACCCAGCATAACACGTCGGACAGCTCAAATTACAACGGTCTGTAACCTCTATAATCGATAAACATGAATGCTGCTCATGATCCGGACATAACCCACAATCATATGGGCATCCATAATCTGTGGTGGTATTGAATTTATAAGGAAACTCTGAAGGTTTATTGTAATTTCTTATATTTTTATAATATTCAACATCATCGGCAATCAATACTTTAGAACGCCCATGCTCTGGACATCGTTTGAGCATATAAACCTTTTCATCCTCAAATACTATTTTGGCATCAATCCTTTTAAGACAAGTTGGACATAAACTTAGCGTAAAGTCGTAATATGTATAAGGTCGAGTAGGCATAGCGTATTAGGTTATTTTTTAAGCGTATAATTTAACGATATTTACCTAAACTCAGGAACGTCCATTTTTGAGATAAAACTCATGATCGTTTTACTATAGTAAAGCAGACACAAAATACATAAATACTGTATACTACTAATACCAAAAATTAAAAACTCGTTAGGTTTCAAAAACTCAATAAAAAAGCGAAAAGAAAAATATAGAATCATAAAGACACGAAAAAGCAAGCCTTCATGTATTTTAAATTGAGCCTCTCTAATTTTTAAAAAAGTCCATAAAGCTACTAAAAAAATAATTTCATATAGTGCTAATGGATGACGATATATTCCATCTCCTAAATCAATTCCTAAAATAAAATCGGTTTTAACACCAAAGGTAAATTCTTTGATCCCGTATAAAAGACAACCTATTCTTCCTATGCCAATGGCAAGTATAAGTGGATAGGTAAAAAGGTCCCCCGATGATTGTTGTTCCCCTATTATCTTTTTACTCAATTCGACACCCAAGAGTCCACCAAAAAGGCCACCCATGATAGTTTTAGCATTTAACAAATCCAAAAACATTTCAAAATCTGAAAGTTTAATTGGATTCTCTAAATATCCAAAAAATCGAGAACCTAAAAAAGCACCAAAAACTGCACCAATTATTATAGAAAGTCGATTATTGGTAGAGATTACATCTTTGGTGTTTTTACGCAAATAAACATAATATCGAAAGCCTATAAAAAATGCCAGATACTCAAAAAGTAAATGGATATTCAATTGAAAACCGAAGATAACAGGCTCAAAAGGAATATCCATTATAATTTATTGATCAGTTTGTTAGATCAGATAAAGATATAAAATCTTATTTACTTCATAACTTTGGCCATGACGTGATAACGAGGATCATCGACATTATGCTCGATAACGCCCGCCAATTTAGGCGAAGCCTTAATCATCAATGCTTGACATTCTTCACTTAAATGTTTTATGCGAACGTGTTTGCCTGCTTCTTCGTACTTTTGAACCAAATTAAATATAGCCTCCAAAGCAGAGTGATCTGTCACACGGGATTCCATAAAATCAATCTCAATTGTATCTGGATCATTTTTAACATCAAATTTACCATTGAAATCTTGTATAGAGCCAAAAAATAAAGGCCCCCAAATTTCATAAACTTTGGTACCATCATCTTTTACACTTTTACGTGCACGTATGCGTTTTGCATTTTCCCAAGCAAAAACCAATGCTGATATAATCACTCCTACAAATACGGCAATTGCCAAATCATAGACCACAGTAACTGCAGAAACAATAATTAAAACTGCGGCATCGGCTTTCGGAATTTTTCTGAGAATTCTAAAACTCGACCAAGCAAATGTTTCTATAACCATCATAAACATTACCCCCACCAAGGCGGCAATGGGCACTTGCTCTATATACTGGTCTGTAAATAGTATAAAGGTTAATAAGGTAAGTGCCATCATTATACCTGATAAACGTCCCCGACCTCCAGCATTAATATTAATCACCGTTTGTCCAATCATACCACAACCTCCTGTTCCACCAAACAGTCCACTCATCATATTACCGAGTCCTTGTGCCATACACTCCCTGTTACCATTACCACGAGACTCTGTAAGTTCATCTACCAGATTCATAGTCATTAAAGATTCTATAAGCCCGACTGATGCAGCTAGAAAAGCATATGGTAAAATAAAGGAAAAGGTGTCAGCAGTGAATGGTAAATATTCCCATAATTCTAGATTTGGTGTTGGTAATTCTCCAGAAAGACCATCGCCTCCTCCTTCTCGAATATAGGATCCAACCGTACTAACCTTAAGCTTGGTTATAATTACCACACCCGTTGTAACTAATATCGCGGTTAATGCAGCTGGTATTTTGGTTGTAAGTTTTGGTAGTAACCAGACGATACCCATGGTTAAAAGAACCAAAGCAAGTGTTATGTATAGTTCACTGCCCTCCATAGGAATGCTAATATATTTTTTAACTCCACTAGCAGTTATCTCCAACTGTTTATGAGAAAACATTTTAACTTGTGCTATAAAAATCACAATTGCTAATCCGTTCACAAAACCCATCATTACCGGATGAGGAATCAAACGTACAAATCGACCTAATTTTAATACACCAGCTCCAATTTGAATGACTCCCATTAAGATAACCGTAGCCAGTAAATAGTAATAACCCATGTTCTCAACAGGAGTTTCAAAGGCTAATCCTCTAGCATGACCTTCAGAAATTAAATGAACAAAAATCACAGCCACTGCACCGGCAGCTCCAGATATAAGACCTGGTCTTCCACCAAAAATAGCCGCAATTAATCCAATAATAAATGCACCCGACAAGGCTACCAAAGGATCTATTTGAGCTACAAAGGCAAAGGCTACTACTTCGGGTATCATGGCTAATGATACAGTGATTCCTGCCAATACATCATCTTTGGCGTTTGGAACAATTTTTCTTACAAACTCTGTCATAGTACTATTTTTGGAGATGCAAAAGTAACGTTATTTTATATTGTAACAAGTAAAACTACTTTTATAGCCTTGTATTCCTTTATGATATTTGTAAGAACTTGAATTAAAAATCTTTTTATCTTTATCCAATAATATATGTATTCATGAATAGCACACGTTTCAATCTGGTTTCATTACTCATTTTTTTATTGTTTTTTAATACGCTTACGCTGAAAAGTCAAACACAAGAGTATGTTACTCTTTTTGAAACAAGCAACGGTACCGAAACCCCTACTTATTCTGAAGTCATTCGATTTTACAAAAAACTCTCAAAAGATTTTAAAGAAATTGAAATACGGGAAATGGGTATGACCGATAGTGGCTATCCTCTTCATTTAGTAATTTTTTCTGCAGATACCACTTTTGATTTTAAAGAACATAGAAAAAACAAAAATACCCTTTTAATCAATAATGGCATACATCCTGGCGAGAGTGATGGTATTGATGCTACGATGCTTTTATTTAGAGATCTTGCCCTCAAAAAAAATGAAGTGCCAAAAAACACCATAATAGCAACAATTCCCATTTATAATATAGGAGGTGCATTGAATCGAAACTCGGGGACTCGCACGAATCAAAATGGACCAAAAGAATATGGTTTTAGAGGCAATGCGCGCAACTATGATTTGAATCGTGACTTTATAAAAAGTGACACCAAAAATGCCATTGCTTTCGCTGAAATTTTTCATATAGTGAAACCCGATGTTTTCATAGATAATCATGTGAGTAATGGAGCTGATTACCAATATACCTTAACACACTTATTTACACAGCACAACAAACTTGGAGGTATCTTGGGAGACTACCTGCACACTAGTTTTCAACCACAATTAGAAGCTTCTCTCCAATCTAAAAAATGGGATATTACACCTTATGTAAATGTTTGGGGAACCACTCCCGACAAAGGTTTTTCACAATTTATAGATCACCCTAGATATTCAACTGGATACACCACGCTTTGGAACACTCTAGGCATGATGGTAGAAACTCACATGCTTAAACCTTATAAAAAGCGGGTTAATGGTACCTATGAGCTAATGATATCTATGGTACAAATTATAGAAAAAGAAGGTTCAAAAATAAAAGAATTACGAGCAAAAACTTTTGATCGAATAAGTTCCTTACAAAAATATCCTGTGCAATGGAAAGTTGATACTTCTAAGGTAACCAAAATAAAGTTTAAGGGATATGAAGGTCAGTTAGTGCGTAGCGAAGTTACGGGTAAAAATCGACTCAAGTACAATAGAGAACAACCCTACACTAAAGAAGTAAATTATCAAAATTATTTTAAGCCAGCAGAGAATGTTTTAATACCAAAAGGATACATTATACCAAAAGGTCAATGGCAAATTCTAGAGAAATTAAAACGCAACCAAATATTGATTACCAAATACGATGCAGACACCACTTTAATAGCAGAGGTTTACTATATTAAAAGTTTTAGAACAAAAGAAACACCGTACGAAGGACATTACTTGCACTCTGATACTAAGGTCACCCCTAGCATTCAGCAGGTAACTGTTAACCAAGGTGATTTTTATGTAACTACCAATCAACCTGGAATTAGATATGTATTAGAAACGCTAGAACCAGAAGCAATTGATTCATTTTTTAACTGGAATTTTTTTGATAGCATTTTGCAACAAAAAGAAGGATTTTCTGCTTACGTTTGGGAGGATAAAGCATTTGAAATTCTGAAAGAAAATAGAGAACTCAAAAAAGCATTTGAACTCAAAAAAAAGGACAGCGTTTTTGCAAAAAACGGCTATCAACAATTAGATTGGCTTCACAAACAATCCGATCATTATGAAAAGGCTCATAATCGTTATCCTATTTATCGTATTTTAAAATAAAAACATTATGAGAGGTATTCATGAGAAAATAATTCGCGAATATTGGCATACGAGTTTTGCAAAGCTTTTTTAGCTTTTTTCATATCCTTCCATTTCACCTTTTTTATTCCTTCATCAATTTGTGGTATCAAGGGACCATTGTAACTAGTTTTCATTTCAAACCAATAGGTAACTTTTAGACGATACTCTTCATTACGCTTAAACACGTGAAAAGTTTTGTATAGAAATTTAGTGATTTCAAGTCCTTTGACCCCAGTTTCTTCCTCAACCTCACGAATAGCAGTAGTTTCCATATCCTCCTTTTTTTCGGACTTACCCTTAGGAAGATCCCACTTTCCATTTCTACGAATAAACAAAATTTCTGTATGTTGATTATACACTTTACCACCTCCAGCAAGCACTACAGGCAGTTTAGTATACAAATGGTCAAGCAATTTTTCTTGATTTTTATGGTAGAGATGAAACTTTAGACTATGATCCTCTAAAATATTAACAATCAAATCATTGAAGTCAACTTCTTTGATAGGGAGTGTAGTATAACCCTCAACAGCCTTTTTGGTAGATAGAATAATTGGGGTATTATTCACAAAAACTTTATACATTTGCACTATGATTTTTGATAAAAATACAGCAAAAAAAACCGCTGAATTATTGTTGCAAATTAATGCAATAAAATTAGAACCACAAGAACCATTTACATGGGCTTCTGGATGGAAATCTCCTATCTATTGTGACAATAGGATTACATTATCATATCCTTTGATTCGCAATTACTTACGAGAAAATTTAGCGCAATTTATAGTAGAGACGTATGGCAAACCTGATGTAATAGCGGGGGTAGCCACTGGTGCAATTGGTATTGGTATGCTCGTTGCAGAACACTTAAACCTTCCTTTTATCTACGTTCGACCTGAAGCTAAAAAGCATGGAAGAAAGAATCAAATTGAAGGTGTTATACCTGCAGGGAAGACAGTAGTGGTTGTCGAGGATCTTATTAGCACCGGACAAAGTAGCCTTAACGCCGTTAAAGCGCTTGATGCATGTGATGCTAATGTTAAAGGTATGGTAGCTATATTTAATTACGGCTTTGAAATAGCTGTTCAAAATTTTAATGAAGCTAAAATACAATTGCATACTTTGAGCAATTATGACAACTTATTAGAGCAAGCATTAGACACAAAATATATTAACAAAGAGCAACACGAAACCTTAAAGAGTTGGAAAAAAGACCCAGCTTCTTGGAGTCCAGTAACCTTATAAACACCTTATGAATTTAGAAAGTCCTGCGGTAACCGTAGCAAAAAGCCCAAAAGAAGTATATGATTTCTTGACAAAAGTTGAGAATTTTGAGCAAATTATGCCCGATAGTATTCAAAAATTTGAGAAGTTAAGTGACTCACGATTTTTGTTTCAACTTAAGGGTATGCCAGAGATAGTGCTAGAGCAAAAAGAAAGTACAGACTCATCGCAAGTAGTTTTGGGAGCCGCAAGTGATAAACTTCCTTTCACGCTAACCGCTAATATAACCGAATTGAGTCCAGGAAAAAGTACAACTCAATTAGTTTTTGAGGGTCAGTTTAATGCTATGATGGGTATGATGATTAAAAATCCTATTCAAAAATTTATAAGTACACTTAGTGAAAACTTAAGCAAACTTTGAGAAATAATAATTGATAGTACGGCATCTTTTATTTAAAATAAAAGATGCCACTATTTAGTAAACGAGGGTTATCTCCTTAAGATCAAATATTTTCTCTTCCTTTTCTTCCAATTGTACTCGTAGTTTACCAGACGTAGTTACCCCTTTAATAATCCCAACAAAAGAGGCTCCTTTTTGATCTAAAAACATGGAAGGTTTATCTTTTCTAAATAATCTGGACTCATATTCTTCTTTAATGAGTTCAAAATTAGTAGATTTTAGAATTTTAAATCTAAAAGTAAGTCGTTGCAATAAACCCGTCAAAATTTCTTCTATTTCGTAACGAATTCCTAATATAGAACTTATTGAACCTGCATTGGGTAAATCATCAAAATAAATTTGATTGACATTAAGACCAATACCTATGATCCCTCCCTGCAACCTGTCATTACGTATACTGTTTTCAATTAAAATACCGCATACCTTCTTCTTATCTGACAGAATGTCGTTTGGCCATTTGATAGTAATTTTTGGTAATGATATAGCATCAAGTGTATCATAAATAGCCAATGCGACTAACATTGATATACTAAATTGTTTATCTACTTTTATATTGGTATATGGCATGAATACACTAGTAGTAAGATTTTCACCTTTTTTACTTTGCCAACTTGTACCCATTTGTCCTCGCCCAGCCATCTGTTCGTTTGTAACTACGCAAGTTGGTTGGGTTACTGTTTTCTCCCGAATTAAATCGCGTAAAAACGTATTTGTTGATTCAATGGCATCAACTTTGATTACATGCATATAAAATGGTGTGAAAGTTTTACAAATGTTCTTTTAATACGATCATAAAAATCATAAAAAATAATAACTTTACACAAATTAAAAAAATGCATGAGTAAAAAAGAAATAAACTCTGATGAATTAATTGCTCAAATCATAAAAGGCATAGAAGAGGTAAAAGGAAATGATATTGATATCCTAGATTTAAGAGACATAGAAAACACTGTTTGTGACTACTTCGTAATTTGTAATGGTACCTCTAACACTCAGGTAAATGCTATTGTAAGTTCAATCCAAAAAATAGTAAGTAAAGCACTTAAAGATAAACCCTGGCATATTGAAGGGAGTGAAAATGCCGAGTGGGTACTAATGGACTATGTAAATGTGGTAGTTCATGTGTTTCAAAAACATATTCGAGAATTTTACGATATTGAGGGTTTATGGGGAGATGCAAAAACCACCTCTATTCAAACTAAATACTAAAATAAAAAGCATACATGGCTAAAGAAAATAAGAAAATGGAACCTAATAAAAAACCAAAGTTCAATGCATATTGGATTTACGCGATTATCATAATTGGTTTTTTAGCACTAAATTTTATGGGTGGCAGTGGCTGGAACTCTGCACCCAAAACAACAACTTCTAATTTCCAAGAGTTTTTACGCAATGGTGAAGTAGATAAAGTGGTTATTTTAAATCGACGTGATGCCAAAGTTTATCTAACGCAAGAAGCCAAATCTCTTGAAAAGCATAAAAACAAAAAAACCAAGTCGCTACTACCCTCTGCTGCTGGTGAACCTGATTATCAATTTGAATTTGGTGATCTCCAAAACTTTGAAAATCAAATCGCCAAAATTAAGAGTGAAAAAGGATTAGATACACAAGTAATTTACGATACCGAAAACAATTTTTGGGGAGAAATTTTGATCACACTACTTCCATTTGCTTTGATTATAGGTGTATGGATTTTTATAATGCGTAGAATGAGCGGTGGTGCTGGCGGTGGTGCTGGTGGTCAGATATTTAATATTGGTAAATCAAAAGCAAAATTGTTTGATCAAAATACCGATGTAAAAGTTTCATTTAAAAATGTAGCAGGTCTTGAAGGAGCCAAAGAAGAAGTTGAAGAGATTGTTGATTTTTTAAAAAATCCAGATAAGTACACATCCCTAGGTGGTAAAATTCCAAAAGGAGCTTTATTAGTAGGACCCCCAGGTACAGGTAAGACACTTTTAGCCAAAGCCGTAGCAGGTGAAGCTAAAGTACCCTTCTTTTCTTTATCAGGATCAGATTTTGTTGAGATGTTTGTTGGTGTGGGAGCATCTAGAGTACGTGATTTATTCAAACAAGCCAAAGAAAAATCACCAGCCATTATTTTTATAGATGAGATAGATGCAATCGGTAGAGCTCGTGGAAAAAGTAATTTTTCTGGATCTAATGACGAAAGAGAAAACACATTAAACCAACTCCTTACTGAAATGGATGGTTTTGGCACTAATACTAATGTAATCGTAATCGCCGCTACCAACCGTGCCGATGTACTGGATAAAGCTTTAATGAGAGCTGGTCGTTTTGATCGTCAAATTTATGTTGACTTACCAGACGTAAGAGAACGTAAAGAAATTTTTGAAGTACATTTAAAACCACTTACCAAACTTGAAGAAAAACTCGATACAGAGTTCTTAGCAAAACAAACTCCAGGTTTTTCTGGTGCAGATATTGCTAACGTTTGTAATGAAGCTGCACTTATTGCTGCAAGAAAAGGAAAATTAGCTGTAGGTAAACAAGACTTTCTTGATGCAGTAGACAGAATCGTAGGAGGATTAGAGAAAAAAAATAAAATTATCACTCCCGATGAAAAACGAGCTATTGCTTTTCATGAAGCTGGTCATGCAACCGTTAGTTGGATGCTAGAGCACGCAGCACCTCTAGTTAAGGTTACAATAGTTCCAAGAGGTCAATCCTTAGGAGCGGCGTGGTATTTACCCGAAGAACGACTTATTGTAAGACCAAATCAAATGTTAGATGAAATGTGTGCAACCTTAGGCGGTAGAGCTGCAGAAAAAGTAATTTTTAATGAAATTTCTACAGGTGCCTTAAGCGATTTGGAAAAGGTAACTAAACAAGCTCGTGCAATGGTTACAATTTATGGACTTAATGATAAAGTAGGAAATCTAACGTATTATGACTCGTCAGGTCAAAGCGAATATAATTTTACCAAACCTTATAGCGAACAAACTAGTGAATTGATAGACAAAGAGATTTCAAACATTATCGAAGAACAATATCAACGAGCTATTAAATTATTAGAAAACAATAAAGATAAACTTACCGAACTTGCAGAAGTATTGCTGGAGAAAGAAGTTATCTTTAAGGATAACCTAGAAAAGATTTTCGGAAAGCGTCCTTTTGGCAATAAAGAGGAAATAATAACCGAACCTTCTTAAATATATACTATTTTTTACTAGTATGATGAAAATCTTAACCGAACGGAAACGTTTAGGTTAAGATTTTTTTTATCTTTGAATTGAACGTCAATAAAAATCCCAATTATCATTTTACAATGAGTCTATTTAGAAAACTTTTTTTTTCCAAATCTAAATCAGACCAAAAGAATAAAGAAAAACACATAGAAGATCGCAGTAAGTATATGCCAGAGATTAATCTTCCGATAGACGAGAGTTTTATGATTAATTTTAAACGAAATGGCGGAAAGTTTTTATACTGTGATAACGAAAATGAAATTCTAGATTCTTTTGATAAAATTCTTTTAGAAAATGATTGGTATGAAAAAGAGGTGTGCTGTTTTGATATCGGGTTAGAGCACAAGTTCTCTAACTTTAACCTTGACTTCACTAAAAAAATGTCTTCTTCTTTCTTTTTTGCAACTTGCGAATACCTTATTTCGGACAGTGGTTCGATTCTGGTTTCTTCTAATCAACTTAAAGAAAAGAAGTTAACAGAACTTCCTGATAACTTTATAATTTTCGCATCCACTAGTCAGCTTGTTTCTAGCATTGGTGAAGGTTTAAAAGGTATAAAACAAAAGAATAAAAAAACTATTCCTTCAAACATTACAACCATTAAAAACTTCGAAACTCAAAAAGAAAAAGACTTCTTAAGCTATGGAAGTAGTTCAAAAAATCTATATTTGCTGCTTCTGGAAGATTTATAACATGAAGGAATTGCTCACAAGATCTTTATCGGGATTCTTATACATTTCGATCTTACTGTTTTCTATTTTTATTTCCAAAGAAACTTTCATTGGCGTATTTTTCATTTTTGGACTTATTTGCGTTTATGAGTTTCAAAAATTGATCCACTTAAAAAACAAATGGTTATACCTTATTTTTATTGTTTTAATTTTAGTAGTTAATTTTACTAGTGTACATCCTTATTTTTTATACTTTCTTCTCACAGCAACCGTTATAACCGAGTTATTGTTGGTTCGAGACTTGTTGATCATACGTATTATACCGATGTTTGAAAAGAAAAAATACATTACCAGTATTTTTTACTTAATAACCTCAATTATTTTTTTAACAATGATCCCTACCTTTAGAGGAGATTACGAGCCTTTTATCGTTGCTGGATCTTTTTTTATTATGTGGACCAATGATACCTTTGCATATCTAGTAGGAAAAAACTTTGGTAAACATAAACTACTAGAACGTATTTCACCAAACAAGACAATAGAAGGTTTTATTGGAGGTTTGTGTTTTGGACTCATCGCAGCTGCGGTTATCGCTTTAACAACCCACACACTATCTGTTGTAATTTGGTTGTTTATCAGTCTAATATTAAGTATTTTTGGAACCCTAGGAGATTTAATTCAATCAAAGTTTAAACGTCAAGCTGGAGTAAAAGATAGCGGCTCTATCATGCCTGGTCATGGCGGTATATTTGACCGATTGGATAGTATTATTTTTGCTAGTCCATTTTTATTTGTTTTCTTACAATTACTACACTATGTTTCATAAAGAAGGTTTTAAAATAATTTCTGTAGCCCTAGTTATTTTTCTTGGTATTAATGTAGCGTCTTACGTCGCCATACAGTTAGAAGAAATACAACTAGCTATCTTGGTAGTTAGTTTTGCTTTTTTACTATTAATTCTACAATTTTTTAGAAATCCAAAGCGTAAAATAACACTAAGTGACACAACTGTGGTATCGCCTGTAGATGGAAAAGTTGTGGTTATTGAAGAAGTTTTTGAAAAAGAGTATTTTAACGAAAAAAGACTTCAGGTTTCAATTTTTATGTCTCCAATAAATGTTCATGTGACGCGTCATCCCATAGGAGGTAAGGTAGTTTTTAGCAAATACCATCCTGGAAAATTTCTTGTGGCTTGGCACCCAAAATCGTCAGAGGAGAACGAAAGAACCACAGTAGTTGTTAAAAATAATAGTACTGAAATTTTATATCGCCAAATCGCAGGGGCGCTCGCAAAACGAATAGTCAATTACGCCATTGAAGGTGAAAAAGTCACACAAGGATCGGATAGTGGTTTTATAAAGTTTGGTTCTAGAGTGGATGTGTTTTTACCTATTGGCACTAAGGTTAATGTGAGCCTAAATGAGAAAGTACGTGGAGGAGAAAGTATTATTGCTACGTTATAACATATGACTAACGAAGACTTAGATATTGCTTTTGAGAAGGCGTTTGAAAAAGCCAGTAATACTAATTTAAAACTTCCCACAGATATAATGCTGCATCTATATGCTCATTATAAACTTGCTACCAACACCAAAGGGTTTTACACGCCATCTGGCGATAGTGATCTGCGCAATGCTTTTAAGCTTAATGCTTTGTTTCAGGTTAAACATTTATCTCAACATGAAGCTAAACTTAAATATATCGCTTTGGTAGATCAATACATCCCTGATAATAAATAATTTGAATCACTAACAAGAATAAAAAAAAAGACTTGATTATACTAATCAAGTCTTTTTTTTATTCTTATTGCCTTAAAATGCGTTATTCCAAACTACTCAAACTTGACTTAAGCATCGCTATTTTCGCTTCAGCGTCAGCCTCTTTTTTTCGTTCTGTAGTTATCACTTGTTCTGGAGCATTTGAAACAAAACGTTCATTCTGAAGTTTTTTCTGAACAGATTTCAGAAACCCTTCGGTATATTTCAACTCCTCTTTAATCTTTTTAATCTCTTCTGCGACATCAATAGCCCCAGAGATCGGTATAAAATACTCGTTGGATTTTACCCTAAACGATAATGCTCCATCCACTTTGGTTGTAACATACTCAAGATCAGAAATATTACCCATTTTTTTAATAACACTATCAAAAGTAGTTGTAAGATTGCTGCTATTAAGTACAGAGAGACCTATGGTGTCTTTAAAAGAAATATTTTTTTCTTTACGTACGGTGCGTATTCCAGAAATAACTTCTTTTGCTGTTTCGAATGTATCTATCAAATCTTTATTTACTTGTGTTACCACAGGCCAAGAAGAAACAATAAGAGCTTCATCAATTTTTCTATCTCCTATTTGCTGCCAAATTTCTTCAGAAATAAATGGTACAAAAGGATGTAAAATTTTCAAGTTTTCTTCTAAAATATTCAATATGGCATTATAAGTTGTTTGATCAATAGGTTGACCATACTCTGGCTTTACCATTTCTAATAGCCAGCTACAAAAATCGTCCCATATTAGCTTATAAGTCGTCATAAGGGCATCACTTATCCTATACTTAGCATAATGATCTTCTAATGCTACTAACGCTGATTGAAACTTGGTGTTATACCAATCAATTGCCAATTTGGAAGCCTCTGGTTGATCGATTCCTGAATCAATATCCCAACCTTTGATAAGTTTAAACGCATTCCATATTTTATTAACAAAGCCACTTCCCTGCTTACAAAGCTCTTCGTCAAACATCAAATCATTACCTGCGGGAGAGCTCAATAGCATACCTACCCGTATTCCATCTGCCCCATACTTGTCGATAAGATCTAAGGGATCTGGTGAATTACCCAAAGATTTAGACATCTTGCGACGTTGTTTATCTCGTACTATTCCTGTTAAATAAACATTGGTAAATGGTTTTTCTTTTCTACATTCATATCCGGCAATAATCATCCTTGCTACCCAGAAAAACAGAATTTCAGGGGCTGTTACTAGATCATTGGTTGGATAATAATAGTTTATTTCGTCATTATCTGGTTCCAAAATCCCATTAAACACGCTCATTGGCCACAACCACGAAGAAAACCAAGTATCTAGTGCATCTGGGTCTTGTGTTAAATCCGCTATTTGCAAATCTGTTTTTCCTGATTTCTCTTTGGCTAACCCCAAGGCTATTTCTTTAGTCTCTGCAACTACAAAATCCTCTTTGCCATCACCATAAAAGAAAGCTGGAATTTGATGACCCCACCAAAGTTGTCTAGAGATGTTCCAATCTCTAACATTTTCCATCCAATGGCGATAGGTATTTACAAACTTTTCTGGCACTAAATTTACTTCATTACCCAAAACTGCATCAAGAGCGGGCTGTGCAAGGTCTTTCATTTTTAAAAACCATTGATCACTCAACTTAGGTTCAATAACAGCTTTGGTCCTTTCACTTGTTCCTACCTTATTCATATGAACTTCAGTTTTTACTAAAGCTCCAATAGCATCTAGATCTTTTACAATTTCTTTACGAACCACAAAACGATCTTTGCCTGCATACTGTAAACCATTCTTATTTAGCGTAGCATCATCGTTAAAAATATCGATTACATCTAGTTTATGCTTATCACCTAATATTTTATCGTTTTGATCGTGAGCTGGGGTTACTTTTAAACACCCAGTACCAAATTCCATATCTACATACTCATCTTCTATTATCGGTATTGATCTATTAACAAGAGGAATAATAGCTTTTTTTCCTTTTAAATGTGAAAAACGAGTATCCTCTGGGTGAATACAGATAGCTGTATCACCCATAATCGTTTCTGGACGGGTAGTAGCGATGGTTAGAACCTCATCACTATCCTCAATTGTATAAGTGAGGTAATAAAGATTTCCTTTTTTTTCTTCATAAATCACCTCTTCATCAGACAATGTAGTTTTGGCTTCTGGATCCCAATTGACCATCCTATAACCGCGATAGATAAGACCTTTATTATATAGATCTACAAAAACTTTGATTACAGATGCAGACAAATTGTCATCCATTGTAAATGCAGTACGTTCCCAATCACATGAAGCTCCTAATTTTTTTAATTGCTCTAAAATTATTCCCCCATGTTTATGGGTCCATTCCCAAGCATGTTCTAAAAACTCTTCTCTGGTAAGACTATTTTTATCAATTCCATCTGCCTTTAACTTTGCCACCACTTTGGCTTCTGTAGCAATTGATGCATGATCTGTACCTGGTACCCAGCACGCGTTATAACCTTTGAGCCGTGCTCTTCTGATCAAAACGTCCTGAAGGGTGTTGTTTAGCATATGCCCCATATGCAACACACCAGTGACATTAGGAGGTGGTATCACGATGGTATATGCTTCACGATCATCAACTTCAGAATGAAAATAATTATTTTTCATCCAGTAGTCATACCATTTTTCTTCGACTGCTTTTGAGTCATACTTTCCAACTGGAGTCATACTTTGGTGCGGTTTTTGAATTTTAGATTGCAAAAGTAATTATTATAAACGACAACTTGAAAGTCTTTTGCTATTTTGAAGTTGGATAAAAAGTAAGTACTTTTACGTTTAATAAAAACCTACATTATGAAAAGAATAATGCTAATTCTATTTATTGGCGTCTTTGGTATTACCCTTAACGCTCAAGATTCCAAAGCAAAAATAGAATTTAAAACGGATGTTGTTGATTATGGTGAAATAGCCAAAGGGAGTGATGGAAATCGTAAATTCGAATTCACAAATACAGGTAATGCTCCTTTAGTTATTTCTAGAGTATATTCGAGTTGTGGATGTACAATTGCTAAAAAGCCAGAAGGCCCTATAGCACCTGGAGCAACAGGGATTATTGAAGTAAAATATGATACCAAACGTGTGGGTCCCATACGTAAAACTATTACAGTTTACTCTAATGCAGAGGAAGCTACAAAAGCTATTAAGATAAAAGGAACTGTTTTAGATCAATCCTAATCTAAGAGCAGGATACAAAATAGTTTACTAAAATTAAAAAAGGTTGTCTATACTAGACAACCTTTTTTTAATCAATTACTTTTTTAAGAAGGAAAGAATAGTCTAAGATAACACCTGATCTTTCTACTGTCATCCGTATACGTTTGCCTTCGTTATTAAAAAATAAAGTATTAATAGCATCAAGTTCATATTCATAAGCCTTTTTACGATTTATACTTAGTATCCTATCACCCGCTTGTAAACCTGCCAATGCTGCGGGAGATCCTGGCCGTACATTAACAATCTGAAAATTAGGTTCCATGCTATAGCGATATCCAAAGGTATAATCGATTACTATTGGGGTGCTAACAGTCTTTCTTCTCCTAACGCCCTGATAATCAATTTTACCTTCTCTTGTTAATACTTTTGTCAATCGTTCTCCTGTATGCTCAATCGTAATACCACTTAAGTTATAATAAAAAGGCATTTTGAAGAATCTATTTTTTTTAAACGATATTTTTTGATTTGGATAGTCAACAATTAGGTCAAATCGTTTTAATACGCCTCCACCTAGCGACCCTTGTCGCTGATTAATTGAAATTCCAGGTATATAGATACTATCTGGGAACGAAGCCGTAACCCGCTGCATTTTAAATTTACCGATATGTAATGCATCGATTTTGGAACGACTGCCATAAATATCTCCATTAAAACCTTTGCCTAAAAATTCTCTAAATGAATGCTCAGGAATATTAATTCCTAATTCTTTATTCTCAAATAACCACAATGCTGATCCAGATCCAGAATCAACTAGCAAATTGATATCTATTTTATTATCAAGTCCGTATTTTGCCTTTATATAGGGACGTACTCCATCGTTAAAATCGAGTTTAGTTTCAAAGCATTTTTTACAATATTTCCATACGTAGCCACTAGGTTCAATAATCTTAATTGTTTTTTTTGAGTATTTTATGTCTAAAATAAAATTTTTAAAAAAATCGTAACCAATAATACCATGTATAGGTAACCCCATCCTAGGAGAGAAATCAATAGTTTCATCAAAAATTAGAAACACGGTATGATTTGTACTAATAGCGTTCCCTATTGCTAAAATATTACCTTGTGACTTTATCGCCTCTACAGGATCTCCATCACCAAGACCTCTAAGATTAATTTTGGTAGCATTACTGAGCTGTAACTCTTTATCATTTCCTAAACTAAAAATAATTGTACTACTAACACCTGTATCAAGAATAAAGGAAAGTTCTTGACCATTAATACTCACAGGAATTACAATTAAATTATTTACAAGTTTGAAGTTTAACTTATCACTAACAACGTCAGAACGAAGTTTAAATGTATTCTCTTCACCTTTTGCTTGAGAGATACCTAAATTATGTCCTAAGAAAACAAGGACCCAAATTAATTTTTTACATACAGTTGAAAATTTCATCATCTATAGTACAATTTAATAAATTCTTTAAAAATAGCTATCACTGGGTATAACTTTTATTAAACTAAACCTTTTGTTTATTGAGTCGATTTTATACTACACTATTAAACTTACTATTAAAATAACAGTGTTGCTTAAAACAAAAATGCTTTTCAAAACGCTTAAAATTTTTGCTACTACAAAACCTTAATAATCTATGTCAAATTGCTTCGATGTTAAAACCTCCAGATTTTATATAATCAATTCATATCTTGCGACACGGATTGAACATCCACTTTTAAGAGTAAATTTATTTAATAGCTGTGAGTATCGTACATAACAAATCATTACAATCTTATAACACCTTTGGCATCGATGTAAAAGCACAAACGTATTGTCAAATCACGACCGAGGATCAATTACTCAATACATTATTAAACAACACATCTAAAAAAATTTTTGTGCTAAGTGGCGGTAGTAATATGCTATTAACCCAAGATATCGATGCTCTTGTAATGCATATCGCTATACAAGGAATAGAAACACAATTAGAATCAGATAATACAATATTAGTAACTGCAAAGGCTGGAGAAAACTGGCATGAATTTGTACAATTTTGTATTAAAAATAATTATGGTGGATTAGAAAATTTATCCCTTATTCCTGGCTATGTTGGTAGCGCACCAATTCAAAATATAGGTGCATATGGCACAGAACTCAAAGACACATTTGTTTCTTGTCAAGCAATAAGCATCAAATCTGGTAAGAGAAGAACCTTCACTGCGTCGGATTGTCAATTTGGATATCGTAGTTCTATTTTTAAGACCTCTCTTCGATCACAATACATTATTACCGAAGTTACTTTTCGTTTAACCACTTCAAAACACATATTAAACACAAGTTATGGTGCAATTCAGGCATTATTAAATGAACAAAAAGTAAGTAGCCCTACCCTTAAAAATGTTGGTGATGCAGTTATAGCTATTCGTAAGAGCAAATTACCCGATCCTACTAAAATAGGAAATAGTGGAAGCTTCTTTAAAAATCCAATAATCGATGATACACACTTTAACTTACTAAGAGCAAAATATCCCGAAATTCCTTTTTATCAAATTACTGATAACCAATTTAAGATTCCGGCAGGTTGGCTTATCGAAAAATCAGGTTTTAAAGGAAAACGTTGGGGAGATGCAGGGGTTCATGAAAAGCAAGCCCTAGTACTTGTTAATTACGGAAACGCTACTGGTTTGGAAGTTTTAAAAGTTTCGGAAAGAATCAAACATAAAATCAAAGAAAATTTTAATATAGCGTTAGAAACTGAAGTAAATATTATATAAAATACCTTTACAGGTTTGGTCAAACCTGTAAAGGTATTTTATGGCTAACTCAAATTAACGCTTGACTTAAATTATTAATACAAAGATAATCAATAACTTAAACACAATACACACTTTCTACTTAAAACTAAGTTAAGGTAGTAGAAGATCTATTTTAATCAACAATCGCTTACAACACCTTTTATATTCTTTGTATATTTGCAGTTCAATTTAAATTTCATTTTATGAAACTCCTTGTACTCACTATTGGCTTATTATTATTAGCTGTTTCTGGTATAGCGATAAAGTTATGGGCAAAAAAAGATGGAAAATTTGCAGGTACATGCGCCAGTCAGAGCCCATTTTTAAATAAAGAAGGTGAAAATTGCTCTATGTGCGGAAAAACACCAGATCAATACGCTTCTTGCAATACATCTGAAACCTCAAAAAACAATTAATTATTGCGATTTTAAAATAAACTAATTGAGTCAAGATTCTCAACTTCTTTTAAGCCATATTCAAAACGCCAAAAGCGGTAAACAAATCTCTTTTAACTATCTTCTTAATACGTTTTGGAATAATGTATATTATTTTCAATTGAAAAGGGTAAAAGATGAGTATGAAGCAGAAGAAATTACTATCCAAGCTTTCTCCAAGGCTTTTGATAAAATTGAAACCTTTGATGAACAATATAATTTCCAGACTTGGTTAATACAGATATCTAAAAATGTTCATGTAGATCTCTTACGAAAGAAAAATGCTTCGATTCGGTCACAAACCACAAATGAAGTGGACCACAGTGTATACACAATAGTTGATGATAACCCGTCTCCCGAAGATAAGTTAATAACCGAGCAAAATCTTGCACAGCTTTTACGGTACATAAAACAACTCAAACCTCACTATCAAGAAGTTATAAATTTGAGGTATTTTCAAGAGTTAAGCTACAAAGAGATTGCGAGTGTTCTTGATGAGTCTATCAATAATGTTAAGGTGAAACTAATGCGCGCAAAAAAATTACTCTCAGAGATTATTACAGACCAGATCAAAAAATAATCACACAACTATCTCAAACCAAAAGAAGTTATTGATTTTAAAACTTCATGTAACGGCTCAATCCATTTATCATGAATTATTTTATCATATTTTATAAACTTCTGTATGAGTCCTTTTGGTGCAGAAATCTCTTTTTCTATAGCGGTAATATTTATATAATTTTGATTTTTAAGCAACCAGCGTTCTACTCTTTTTCTATCGTTTGTTTTGGTTACTCTTGCATTGTATAATTTTCGTGCCATATACTAATTTTGATTGGGTTATAATAGGTAACTTCTATTTGCTATAAAAATTTTGCTTTAACGTAATTTTAACGTAATTTTTCACTGAATCTTGTGATTCAGATATGTTTAATTTAAAGCATAATAAACCTCTCTATAAGTTTTTATAGAAGTTATTAGATTTAAGTGCATTCTTTGTATTTTTGTATAAAATATGTGTGAATGAATACTAATGCTGAAACAATTGCCCCGCCCAAAGGAAAACCCAAATGGCTACGCGTTAAGCTCCCTACTGGAAAAAAATACACCGAGTTAAGAGGTATTGTAGATAAATACAAGCTTCATACAATTTGCACTTCTGGAAGTTGCCCTAATATGGGAGAATGCTGGAGCGAAGGAACAGCTACTTTTATGATTTTGGGAAATACCTGTACGCGATCTTGTGGTTTTTGCGGTGTTAAAACAGGTCGTCCAGATACTGTAGATTGGGCAGAGCCAGAAAAGGTTGCTCGTTCTATTAAAATAATGAATATTAAACATGCCGTCATAACTTCAGTAGATCGTGATGATTTGCAGGATGGTGGTTCAATTATTTGGGCAGAAACAATACAAGCTATTAGGAGGATGAATCCTACTACTACACTTGAAACTTTAATACCAGATTTTCAAGGAAAGACTAGAAATATTGATCGAATAATTTCTGCAAATCCAGAAGTAGTTTCCCATAACATGGAAACTGTTAAACGGTTAACTCGAGAGGTTCGTATACAAGCAAAATATGAACAAAGTCTTGAAGTTTTACGTTATCTCAAAAATCAGGGGATCAACAGAACAAAAAGTGGTATCATGCTAGGTCTGGGAGAGCAGGAAGACGAAGTTATTCAAACACTACATGATTTGAGAAACGTAGGACTGGATATTGTAACTATAGGACAATACCTGCAACCAAGTAAAAAGCACCTACCTGTCAAGCAGTTTATCACCCCTGATCAGTTTAAGAAGTACGAAGAGATAGGCTTGGATTTGGGTTTTAGACATGTTGAAAGTGGTGCATTAGTTCGTTCTTCATACAAAGCTCAAAAGCACCTAACCTAACTA
Organism: Aquimarina rhodophyticola; assembly: GCF_042434915.1. Classification (GTDB taxonomy): domain Bacteria; phylum Bacteroidota; class Bacteroidia; order Flavobacteriales; family Flavobacteriaceae; genus Aquimarina. The sequence continues at coordinate 223,750 of NZ_CP170198.1, read as the reverse complement.
CTGGTTTGCACCTATCAAATTATGAATAAACCTATACGTATTGCAATAAATGGTTTTGGTAGGATTGGTCGTAATCTTTTTAGATTATTACTAAACCACCCTACCATAGAGGTAATCGCTATTAACGACCTTGCAGATGGGTCAACATTAGCACACCTTCTAAAATATGATAGTATACATGGTGTACTCCCAAATAATGTTTCTTATAAAAACAAAGCAATATATGTTGATAATAATGCCACTACTCTATCACACATTGCAGAACCCGAAAATTGGTGTTGGAAACGGTTTGATATAGACTTTGTAATAGAAGCAACTGGCAAGTTTAAGACTCATGAGCAACTACTTAAACATATTAGTGCTGGCGCCAAAAAGGTAATAGTAACCTCACCTCCTGACGATGAAATAACCAAAACAGTTGTCTTGGGAGTTAACGAAAGTATTTTAGATGGTACCGAACTTGTAGTTTCTAATGCCTCTTGTACTACTAACAATGCCGCTCCTATGATCAAGGTAATAGATGAGCTTTGCGGTATAGAACAAGCTTATATCACTACAGTCCACAGTTACACTACAGATCAAAGTCTGCATGATCAACCTCATAGAGATTTACGTCGTGCTAGAGCTGCGGGTCAATCTATTGTACCTACAACAACAGGCGCTGCCAAAGCATTAACCAAAATTTTTCCAAAGCTAAGCGATGTAATTGGTGGCTGTGGGATTAGGGTACCCGTTCCTGATGGATCCTTAACAGATATTACTTTTAATGTTGTTAAGGAAACTTCAATCCATGAAATTAATCAAGCATTTAAAAATGCTGCAAATACAAATTTAAAAACTATCTTAGACTACACCGAAGACCCTATTGTTTCTGTAGATATTATAGGTAACACACATTCTTGTATATTTGATTCGCTAATGACATCTGTAATTGGTAAAATGGTCAAAATTATAGGATGGTATGATAATGAGATAGGGTATAGCAGTAGAATAGTTGATTTAATTACCTACATTTCTAAGAAATAACTATATTAGTCATGATATTTATAAAAAATGCCAGCCCTTTTTAAATTCCTTGTTATCAGTTTTGCATGTAGTATATGGACTTCGGTATATTCTCAAACCATTGACCGTGCTGTATTTGACGATAATGTTAATGATACCATAGAGAATTATCTACAAGAAGCATCATTTTCTATAAGTCAAGCACAACTGCAAAATGCTTTAGTCAATATAACCTTAGCTCGTGAACTCGCACTCAACACTCAGAATAAAATGTATCGTGCTAAAACTAGCAGAGTACTTGCCGAATTATATTTTGAATTAGGAGATTTAAAAAAAGCAGAGCAACAAATTAAAGATGCGATCCGAATTCAACAAAGTGAAGGAAATGAGATAGCACTTGCTCACTCCTACAACATATATGGTTCTATACTGACTAAGCAGCAAAAATATGAACAATCCCACGAGCAACTCAAAAACGCATCAGATTTAATTCAATTAAATGCAATTAAAAATCTAGAAGGTCCTGTGCGGCTTAATCTTGGGCTTCTGGCATTATCCAGTAATGATCCAAAACTTGCGATTACTCATTTTAATACTGGTCTACCTATAATTAATTCTCTACAACAGCATTATTATAAAGCCAAACTATACACTAATAAAGCACGTGCTCAACTAGCATTAGGCTTAGTCGAACAAGCAAAAAAAACCAACGATCTTGCTATGCAAATTGGTGAAGAACGTGGATATTCAGAAATTCGATCCGAATGTTTTCAATTATACAGCCAAATCTATGAACGAAAAAACGATTTTAGAACTTCATTAATCCACCTCAAAGCTCATCAAAAATTTAAAGATTCTCTATTTAATATTAATAAAGAAATAATTGCTCAGGAAGCTGGCGCAAAGCTGGATTTAAATGATAACAATGTATTAATCGAAGAATTAACCGAAGAAAACATACAGCAGCAAAAATCTTTAAAACTTGGTCGATTAACTACAATTTTAAGTATTGCACTGATTACAATTTTATCTTTACTTACTCTTTCACTTTATAAAAACAACAATTTAAGAGCAAGAGCAAACGAACTTTTACAGAATAAAAACACCGAATTAATTATTGCCAAAGAAAATGCTGAACGCGCTAGCGAGGCAAAAGTTCAATTCTTATCTACTATAACACACGAACTTAGAACACCGTTATATGCTGTTACAGGGCTAACACATCTTCTCCTCGAAGAAAGCCCAACACCAAATCAAAAAGAACATTTAAACTCTTTAAAGTTCTCTGGTGAATATCTATTATCTCTAATCAATAACATTTTAGATTTAAATAAACTTGAAGCTAACAAAGTTGAGTTAGAAAACACTTCCTTTAATCTTCAAAAGAGAATCAATGATGTTTTGATTGCATTGGGAAAATCTGCTAATGATAGAAATAATACGTTACATTATGAATTTGATGACGAGATTCCTGCAAAACTGAAAGGAGACCCACTTAAAATTTCTCAGATTTTAATTAATTTAATTGGTAATTCAATAAAATTCACTCAAAACGGGGATATCTGGATTCGTGTTAGATTAATCAATCGAATTGATTGTAAAGTATATCTCAATTTTGAGGTTGAAGATAATGGGGTAGGAATTTCTGACAAGAAACAACAAAGTATTTTCGAGAATTTTACACAAGGGTCTGTACAGATTAATAGAAAATTTGGAGGTACCGGTTTAGGCTTATCAATTGTTAAAAATCTTTTGGCACTTATGGATAGTGAAATTAAACTATCTAGTCAATTAGGAAAGGGGTCAAAATTCGTTTTTGATTTGAAATTTGATGTATATCAAGATGAAACAACAGATTTTAAAAACGAAGCTGACAAACTTAATTACGATATTTTGATTGACAAGCGCGTATTAGTTGTCGAAGACAATAAAATTAATCAATTAATCACACGCAAAATATTAGAAAAAAGTCAAATTATTTGTGAAGTTGCAGACAATGGTGATATCGCAGTACAGAAGGTGAAAAATGGAGATTTTGATCTAATCCTTATGGATATACATATGCCAGGTATTAGTGGTATCGAAGCTACAAAACAAATACGTCTATTTGATCCTGAAATTCCAATTATAGCGCTTACTGCAGTTACTTTAGATGATAATTTGGATGAGTTTTATCAAAACGGATTCAATGATATTATTCCAAAACCTTATAAAACCGAAGAATTTTTTATAAAATTACACAAGGCCTTTTCAAAAAGACAAATCACTTCTTAAATAGCCCCTCTTTTATCTATTTACTGCAACTAATTGAACTTAGTAAAGAACACCAAATGTCGTCATTACGATAGTCAATTAAATCACATTTTTGATATATTCTTTAATCTGTCTATCAAAATCTGTTTGTCTATTTAAAAATGAAACTTCTATAGGTTGATAGAATAGTTTGTCTGAATCTAAACGGTCTTTTAAACGAACAAAATCCTTTTCTGTCGTTATCAGTAATCCTCTTTTTTTAAACTTTGTGATTTCTGCTTCAGTAAAATTATGATGATCTGGAAAAGATAAATGCTCAAAATTAAGTCCTAACGTTTTATAAAACTGAGTCAAAGGCTTGGGATTCGCTATCCCTGTGATTAGTGTGAAATTAGTTGTACGTAAATCTTTAATACTTACTGTATGTTGGCCATTCTGTAAGAAATTACTATACGCAATAGATGTGAAATATACTTTTTGATTCGCATTTATTTTTAACCTTTTAATGATTTGATTTTGATCTTTAACAGATAAATCTGGCGGACATTTAGTAACTAATATAATAGTTGCTCGGCCTGCTCCCTCTCGTGGTTCTCTCAAATTTCCCGTAGGCAATGGGATATCGTCAATATATAAATCGTAAAACGTTGTTAGAAGAATGTAAAAACCAGCTTTGACTTTGCGATGTTGAAATGCATCATCTAGAAGCAACACCTCTGGCACAGGGTTCTGCATTCTTAACTTTTGAATTCCATTTTGGCGATCCGCATCAACAGCAACAAGAACCTCCTCAAATTTACGTTTAAACTGCAAGGGTTCATCCCCCACTTGATCTGCACTATGAGAGGTTTCAACTAATTGAAAACCGCTGGTACTTCGCTTATAACCTCTACTCAAAACTGCAAGATCGTATACATCTTTGAGCAAAAAAAGTAAATATTCAATCATAGGTGATTTGCCAGTCCCTCCAACACTCAAATTTCCAACTACGAGTACTGGAAAGTCATATGCTTTTGATTTTTTGATATTCAGATCATACAATTTATTACGAAGCCAAGTAATTAAGTAATATATTGGCACTATTGGCAAAAGTAGTTTTCGTAAAATTTTCATCGCAGTATGGTGCTATAAGCTTGTGATATTAAATTCACAAATCAAAATTCTAAACGAATGTAAAACATTTTAAGAACAACACTAAATAAATGAGCGACCTTTGCTAAAGACAGAAAGATTCAAGCATTTAAAAATTGAAGTTTTCTTTAAAATAAAAATCATATATTAGAGTATTTTGGTTTATTTAAAAATAATTAGATGAAAATAGAACAGGTTATCCAACACCTAGAAAATTTGGCTCCCTTGCATTATGCAGAGGATTTTGATAACGTAGGATTGTTAGTAGGATCCAAAGAAACAGTGATCACAGGAGTCCTTGTAACACTCGATACTCTTGAGTCGATCGTTGACGAGGCGATCGAGAAAGAATGTAATCTTATTATCAGCTTTCATCCCATAGTATTTAAAGGCTTAAAAAGATTTAATGGTCATACCTATGTAGCACGTGTAATTGAAAAAGCGATTAAACATGACATAGCTATTTATGCTATCCACACAGCATTAGATAATGCAAATAATGGAGTAAATGATATGATCTGTGAACAATTAAACTTGACTCAGAGACAAATTTTAATACCACAAAGAGGAACCATTAAAAAACTAATTACCTATGCTCCGCAGCGTGACGTAGATAAAATTAAAACTGCTCTTTTTAAAGAAGGGGCAGGAGCCATTGGCAATTATGATCATTGTAGTTTTACCACAACTGGTTTAGGAAGTTTCAAACCTTTAAAAGATGCTAATCCTACGGTAGGGTCTGTAGGTAATTTACATATTGAAAATGAAACTCAAATACAAATAACGTTTTCTAGTCATTTAGAAAATAATATTATTAAAACACTGCTTAAGGTACATCCTTATGAAGAAGTTGCTTATGAACTACACACATTAGAAAACACAAACCAAAAAATAGGAATGGGAATGCTTGGTTTTCTAGAAAAACCAATGACAGAGATTGACTTTTTACATCACATTAAAAAAGTTTTTAATGCAGGCTGCGTGCGTCATTCTAAACTTCTAGATAAACCTATTCAAAGAATAGCTGTACTTGGCGGTAGTGGTAGTTATGCAATAAAAGATGCTATTAGAGCAAAAGCTGACGTTTTCATAACTGCAGATATGAAATACCATCAGTTCTATGAAGCTGAGGATCAACTTATAATCGCTGATATCGGTCATTATGAAAGCGAACAGTTCACAAAAAATCTAATTGTTAGTTATCTTAGAAAAAAAATCAGTAATTTTGCCATCATTTTATCGGATAAAAACACCAATCCAATTCAATACATATAATATGGCAAAGAAAGAAGTTACTGTTGAGCAAAAATTAAGAGCACTATTCGACCTGCAATTAATAGACTCTAGAGTTGATGAGATTCGTAACGTACGTGGAGAGTTACCACTAGAAGTAGAAGACCTTGAAGATGAAGTAGCCGGATTAAATAAGAGATTAGAAAAACTTAAAGAAGATCTTGAGACTATAGACGAAAGCATTAAAAACAAAAAGAACTTAACTGAAGAAGCTAAAGTACTTATAAAAAAGTATCAAGAACAGCAGAAAAATGTTCGCAACAACCGCGAATTTAATTCTTTGAGTAAGGAAATAGAGTTTCAAGAGCTAGAGATCGAATTATCAGATAAACATATCAAAGAGTTTAAAGCTCAGATCATTCAGAAGAATGAAATTATTGATCAAACAAAAGAAAAATTAAAAGAACGCAATAGTCATCTAGCTCATAAAAAAGGTGAATTGGATGCTATTCTTGCAGAAACTGAAAAAGAAGAGCAAGCACTTTTGGCAAAATCTGCTAATTTTGAAAATGACATTGAAGAACGTTTGGTAAAAGCTTATAAAAGAATAAGAAACAATGTAAAGAACGGACTTGCTGTAGTTCCAATTGAGCGTGGTGCATCTGGAGGATCATTTTTTACTATTCCACCACAAGTACAAATGGAAATTGCTTCTAGAAAGAAAATTATTACAGATGAGCATAGTGGACGAATTTTGGTAGACGAAGAACTTGCGCAAGAAGAGCGAGAAAAAATGCAAGCTATGTTTGCTAAGTTATAAATAATTTATTTTTACAATAAACTTAAAACCTCAGTTAGCTGAGGTTTTTTTATATAAACTATTTTAGAACCCATGACAGTTTCAAAAAAAAAGATCCTAATCATTGGATCAGTCTGGCCAGAGCCAGATTCATCTGCTGCAGGAACTCGCATGATGCAACTAATACAAGTTTTTTTTGATGCTGACTGTAAAATTACTTTTGCATGTACATCAAATATGTCAAATCATATGGCAGATCTAAACACATTCGGGATAGATAAATACCAAATAGCTGTTAATGACTCTAATTTTGACACATTTTTGATCCAGCTAAAGCCTGATATTGTCATTTTTGATCGTTTTATAATTGAAGAGCAGTTTGGCTGGAGAGTTTCTAAGACAGTTCCTAATGCCTTAAGAATCTTAAATACAGAAGATCTTCATTCATTAAGAAAAACTCGCGAACACTGTTTTAAAAGTAAGAACGAATTTACCCCCTCAATCTTATTAGAAGAAGCAATTACAAAAAGAGAAATCGCCAGCATTTATCGATGTGACCTTTCTTTGATAATCTCTGAATACGAATTATCATTATTAAAAAAAACATTTTCAATTGACCACAATCTTCTACTCTACCTACCAATAACATTCAATTATGAAACTTTGGAACAAGTTAAAAATACTCCAAGTTTTAGTGAAAGAAAAAATTTTATAACGATTGGTAACTTCAGGCACGAACCAAATTGGCAAAGTGTACTCTATTTGAAAAAAAATATTTGGCCTCTAATTGCAGCCAAAAATTCCGAGGCAGAATTACATATCTACGGTGCGTATCCACCTCCTAAAGCTATACAATTAAACAACCCCAAAGAACGTTTTTACATAAAAGGGTGGACTACAAATGCTCACAAGGTAATGAAAGAAGCAAGAGTTTGTTTGGCACCAATTCAATTTGGCGCAGGCATAAAAGGAAAACTTTTACAAGCTATGATAGCTGGAACACCAAATGTGACCACCGCTATTGGTGCAGAAGGGATGCACGCATCAAATGTTTGGAGCGGATTTATATCAGACACTCCCAAAGATTTTGCTGAAAAAGCATCTCTCTTATACACTAATGAAACTATATGGAATGATAAAAAAAAGATTGGCAATATAATTTTAAACGAACGCTTTAATTCAAATAAATTTCAAAACGTACTTTTAGAGAAAATCGAATACACTCTCCGCAATTTAAGAACAATTCGCAATCAAAATTTTATTGGCAGTATGTTATCATACCATACAATAAGAAGTACCGAATACATGTCTCGATGGATAGAGTTAAAAAACAAACATCCTCAGACTGATTAAAGACCATCGCTAAAAACTCACTATATTTCAGTTTAGAAAATACAAAAAGCTCTCCATTAAATGAAGAGCTTTTAATATATACTAAGATTACAATTTATTACTTACAGAGAAGCAACATGTATTGCTAACTTTGATTTTAAATTAGCTGCTTTATTCGAATGAATAACATTACGCTTAGCTAACTTATCGATCATAGAAACTACAGAAGGCAACAAAGTCTCTGCTTCTTTTTTATCAGACTCACGTAATTTTTTAATCGCATTACGAGTTGTTTTATGCTGATACTTATTTCTAAGACGTTTTGTCTCACTGTTTCTAATTCTCTTTAATGCTGACTTGTGATTTGCCATCTTTTTTTTCGTTAAATTTTTTAATCTAAAATTTGTAGCCCGTAGGGGAATCGAACCCCTCTTACCAGGATGAAAACCTGGCGTCCTAGCCGATAGACGAACGGGCCATTTCCTTTTTCAAGGAATGCAAATTTATAGCTTTCACTATAAACATGCAATTAAAATCATCTTTTGTAGCCCGTAGGGGAATCGAACCCCTCTTACCAGGATGAAAACCTGGCGTCCTAGCCGATAGACGAACGGGCCAAAACATTTGCTTAATTGCGGATGCAAAAATACAACTATTTTTGAATCGTACAAATGTTATTGATTTTTTTTTTGAAATTAATATGCTTTTGCAAATAAAACTCTCTGATTAGAAGGCTTTCCGCTATATACACAAATTCCACTTTCTTCAATTGCATTGAACGGAATACATCGAATTGTTGCTTTTGTTTCTTCTTTAATTTTTTGTTCGGTTTCTGCACTTCCATCCCAATGCGCCGACAAGAACCCTCCTTTACCTTCTAAGACCTCTTTAAACTCCTCGTAAGAGTTCACCTCGGTAATATGCTCATCTCGATATTGAGTAGCACGTTGGTGTAAATTATGTTGAATTGCATCTAAGATTAAAGGCACCTTATTCTCAATTTCATCTTGATTTAAAAATTCTTTACTCAAGGTGTCTCGACGAGCAAGTTCGACCGTACCCTTCTCAAGATCTTTAGGTCCTATTGCAATACGAATAGGCACCCCTTGTAATTCGTACTGAGCAAACTTTGCTCCTGGACGATAGGTATCCCGATCATCATATTTGACACTTACCCCTTTTGTACGTAATGCGGCAACCATATCATTGGCCACTTTGCTAATTTGTAACAGTTGCTCTTCTCCTTTATAAATTGGCACAATCACTACCTGAATCGGAGCTAAATTTGGAGGTAACACCAGTCCATTATCATCACTATGGGTCATAATTAACGCTCCCATCAATCGAGTTGACACTCCCCAAGAGGTTGCCCAGACATATTCTTGCTTCCCCTCTTTGGTAGTAAATTTTACATCAAAAGCTTTTGCGAAATTCTGACCCAAAAAGTGAGATGTCCCAGCTTGCAGCGCTTTCCCATCTTGCATTAAAGCCTCGATACAATACGTATCTTCTGCTCCTGCAAAACGCTCACTTTCGGTTTTTCTACCTTGAATTACTGGTATTGCCATAAAATTTTCAGCAAATTCAGCATATATAGTATTCATCTGTGCGGTCTCTGCAATAGCTTCCTCTCTTGTTTCATGTGCTGTATGCCCCTCTTGCCACAAAAATTCTGCTGTTCTTAAAAACAAACGTGTACGCATCTCCCAACGCACTACATTTGCCCATTGATTGATTAATAGTGGTAAATCTCTATAAGACTGTATCCAGCCTCTGTAAGTATTCCAAATAATAGCTTCAGAGGTTGGGCGCACTATTAGCTCCTCCTCTAATTTTGCATTAGGATCAACAATTAATTTGCCCTCGTTATCTGGGTCAGTTTTAAGACGATAATGCGTGACTACTGCACATTCCTTTGCAAATCCTTCTGCATTTTTTTCTTCTGCTTCAAATAAACTTTTTGGTACAAAAAGTGGAAAATATGCATTTTGATGTCCAGTTTCTTTAAATTTTCGATCCAATTCGGCTTGCATTTTTTCCCAAATTGCATAGCCATAAGGCTTAATTACCATACAACCCCGTACTGCAGAATTTTCGGCTAAATCTGCCTTAACGACTAATTCGTTATACCACTTTGAATAATCCTCGCTTCGTTTAGTTAGATTTTTCCCCATATATTGCTGTTTGGCACAAATGTTGTTGCTTTGTTAAATAAAAATTTGTTAATGCAAAACTAACTAAATTTGTAACGTTCAACAATTAAATAAAGTAGATATGCAACTCAAAAATAAATTATTTAAAAACACCGTACCGGGAATCTTTTTGCTGTCTACGCTTCTTTTGTTGACATCTTGTGGTTCTTATGAGTACGCTTCTTATAATGATGGTGTATACAATGATACGAACAACTCACAAGTAGCACCTGTTGTCGAAGAGGAAGCGCCAATCTCTAATAATTATTACTCTAATTATTTTGCAGAAAAATCCTCTGTCTATGATAACATAACTCAGGACGGAGCTATTTTTACAGATATAGACAGCTATTCTGATAGTGAATATGATACAGTCGATTCAACAAATGTTGCTCATAATTACGAAGTAGGACAACCATCATGGGGTTCTAATCCAGATCAAATTAGTGTGAACATTTATAACAATGGATGGAATCGACCTTTTTTTAACCAAGGCTGGTATGGCCCAGGTTATGGGTGGTACGGCTATCAAAATCCTTATTGGTTTGATTATGGATGGGGTTGGTCTGTAGGCTGGAATTCTCCTTATTGGTACGGTAGAAGGTTCAATAATCCATACTATGGCTACGGATATTACAACCGTAGATATACTCCTTACTACTCAAACCGATACTTTGCATATCATAACACCCCAAGAACTTTATACCGGAGCAGAAGTAATACATATTACAATCGTTCGACCAACAGAAGCTCTCAATATAGCAGAGCACGTGCTACTACAGTTAGAAGAAACAATGTATCTGCAGACCGTAGCCGTAATGCACGTTCTAATTCTTATTCTCGAAGCTCTAATACAAGAACTCAAAATCGTTCGACCGCGCCGTCCTCGGTAAGATCGCGATCTAATAGATCTGCTTCGCCAGCGGTTAAATCTAACCGAAGTTCTTCAAATAGGTCAACGAATAAGGGGTATTCACCTTCTCGCTCTCGAAGTCAATCTAACAATAATTACTCTTCGGGATCTTCTAGAAGCAATCGATCTTCTACTCGCAGTAGCTCAAGCCCATCAAGGAGCTCTGGAGCACGATCTGGTGGCAGTAGATCATCATCAAGAAGTAGTAGAGGCGGCAGAGGATAATTTTTAATTATTGCAAAAATAAATTATGATAAATAAATCACTTTTTTTCATAGCTATACTTGTGACAGCTTTTTCAAACGCACAAGATATCACAGACGCTGTTCGTTTTTCTAATCAAGAACTTCAAGGTACTGCTAGATTTAGAGCTATGAGTGGTGCGTTTGGCGCATTGGGTGCAGATCTTTCTGCTTTACAAATTAATCCTGCTGGATCAGCTGTTTTCTTAAATTCATCAGCATCTGTAACCATATCTTCTCAACGTATTGAGAATGAAGCAGCTTATTTTAACACGCTCAACACCTCGGCTCAGCGAGATTTAAATTTTAATCAATTGGGAGCTGTTTTCGTTTACAATAATCTAGATGAAAATTTTCCAATCAACCGTTTCTCAATAGGATTAGCTTACGATCAAACTGCTTCAAATGCAAATGAATTTTTTGTATCTGGCACTTCTCAAAACTCTATTGACTCTTACTTTTTATCCAAAGCTCAAGGTATACAGGTAGCAGCACTTACAGTGCAACCTAGAGAATCTGTAGAAGGAGTCTATAGTTTTTTGGGCGAAACCGAAGGCGACCGTGCACAACAGGCTTTTTTGGGATACGAATCCTTTATTATTGAAGCCGTAGATCCAGATGAGCCTACTTCTTCACGATACATTTCTAATATTGCAAATGGCCCTGAGGGTTTTGACCAAACATACAGTAATGAAAGTACAGGGTTAAATGGAAAATTCACTTTGAATGGTGGTTTACAATTACATAAGAATTTTTATTTAGGTGTAAATTTAAGCTCACATTTTATCAACTATGACCGTGTTACTCGATTTTATGAATTTAACAATAATACTGGGAGTAGGATAAACGAAATACGTTTTAACAATCGCTTATCAACTAATGGGGCAGGATTTTCTGCTCAAATTGGCGGTATCGCTAAGCTATCAAACCAATTACGTGTTGGACTTGCCTTAGAATCTCCTACGTGGTACTATATTACCGAAGAAACGCTTCAAGAGATTGAGACCAATAGTAATGAAGAAGGTCGTGCAGTTGTGCGCCCCAATGTAGTTAATGTTTTTCCAGAATATCAACTTAAAACTCCTGCTAAAGCAACAGGTAGCGTTGCATGGCTATTTGGTAATAAAGGACTTTTAAGTTTAGACTATTCCTACAAAGATTATAGCACTACCGAATTTGATTCTGAGGAGGGTGTACAATACAATCAGCTTAATCAAGACATTCAAAATACGCTACAAGGAGCTTCGTCGGTAAGAGTTGGTGGTGAATGGCGTAATGGAAACTGGAGCTTTAGAGGTGGCCTGCGTTTTGAAGAGAGTCCGTATAAGGACGATCGCATACTAAGTGAGAAAGAGGGATATTCTTTAGGTCTTGGGTATACTTTTAGAAAAATTAGACTTGACGCTGCCTATGATTACACTTCTCAAAATCGATCTCAACAACTATTTTCTGGATCAGATTTTATAAATCAAACTACGATCGATACCACAGAAGAGCAGCTAACATTCACTGTTAGTTTTAATTTATAAAACGAAACCTAGTTACGATATAATTAAATAGCCCTTTTCATATATATGAAAAGGGCTATTTAATTGAATAGATTTTTATGCTATCGAATTAACGAAAAATTTCCTGCTACTACCCTAGGCCTTCGGTTTGGATCTCTTGGTTCATTAAATTCTACTCTAAACCAGTAGTCAGATGATGGCATAGGATTGCCATTATACGTACCATCCCATCCAGGTCCACCAGGTCTTAATTGTTTTAACAACTTGCCATACCGATCAAAAATATAAATTTTAGCTAAGGGCTGATCTTCAATATTAATTAAGCGCCAAGTATCATGAAACCCATCGCCATTAGGCGTAAAAAACTTAGGATACCCCATTATGATAATAACTTCCGAAACTACCTCGCTACAACCCGCACTATGACGTGCAGTAATTTGATGCTCACCTGGAAACACATTTTCAAAAACTGGGGAGAATTGAAAATCACCATTATCGATTCTATACTCTATATCTTCTACATCTCCTGCTACAACTTCTGGCACTGCCGTAATAGTATAAGTTCCTGCAAATGACTCTTCGGCAATACTATATCCTACCTGTACTATAGCGGCAGAAACGTTAACTACATTAATATCATCTGTTCCCACTGCTGCTCCTGTCGTATCAAAACCTTCTAAACGATAGGTGCCAGATCCTGGGGCTGTATATACAGGTGTAGTTTCTCCTACTATTGCCACAAAATTGTTAGCCGCTTCAACAAATTCATACCATTGATACGAGACAGCATTATCAAACCTGCCCTGTAAAACGACAACTCTTTCTTCGCATATCGCAATGTCATCGCCTAAACCAGGTTCTAAAACATCACAATCGGTACTACCTGCTTCGGGCGCATCGAGATTAGTTTGTTGTAATTGGATCACTCCTGCTTCATCGGCAAAATTGGTAATTAAAACTATATAATACTCACCACTAACGGCATTAGGAATTGTAAGGGTTTCTATTGAATTTCTAGAATAACTACAATCAACAATATTACTATTATCTTGATTTTCTATATAATACAGAGGATCGTCAGCATTATTTTCACACTCAGAAGGACGACCATCACCGTTGTTATTATTATCACATTCTCTAGATAAGATATCACAATTCACATACGAAGTTTCAAACGGCCCCCATGCAATAAAATCTACATCCAATTGCCGTTCACCGCGATCAAAAAATCCATCTTCGTCACTATCTACCCATTGTACAATGTCAAAAATCATCTCACCGCTGCGCTCTACCCGCATAAAATACCATGCAGGATTAGGTGTCGTATTTAAACATCCTATTTCACCTAAACTTTCTTGATTAATTGTATTAGCAAACGTAAGTTCTTGTAACGCATCCGAACAAAAGGGAAGAGCGTTACGACACGCCTGATCATCAGTTTGGCCATATCCTGTTGCAGATAAAAGTATACTAAAAAGACTGAGATGTATTGTTGTATAGATGAATCGTATCATAAGTAGGTAACGTTTTATACGCTTACAGATTATATATAGCTAAGATTTGGGAGTTAAATATACATAACTTCTTTAAGATTTACGAAAAATATGTTTAATCTATAATACTTTACCAACCCAATGCTTAGCAAAGTACAAAATTGTATCTTTGCAGCCGATTACAGAGCTGGATCTGTAATTACGTAACACTAGGTGTTAGTAATACTACGTAATCTTTATAAGTTAATGTCCATACGATTACCTTACTTTCATCTAGCATTAAAAAACTCTAAAAAAGTAAACTCGTGAAAATTGACAAAGCCCTTGAAGCAATAGAAGCATTAGGTGATAATCATGTAGCGACCAGTGCAACTACTCCGCTAAGAGCAGATGCTTTTGTACTGACGGATCAAGAAAAAATCGCATCAATCAAAGAAGATGTGAAGCATATTATGGAAACTTTAGGACTTGATCTTACCGATGACAGCCTTAAAGGCACACCACAACGTGTTGCCAAAATGTTTGTAAACGAAATTTTTTCGGGATTACATCCCGAACGCAAACCAGACGCTTCTACATTTGCTAACAACTACAAATATGGGGAGATGTTGGTTGAAAAAAATATTACAGTCTATTCTACCTGTGAGCATCATTTGCTCCCTATTGTTGGTCGTGCACATGTTGCCTATATTTCTAACGGTACTGTTGTAGGTCTTTCAAAAATGAATCGAATCGTAGATTATTATGCAAAGCGACCTCAAGTACAAGAGCGCTTAACAATGCAAATAGTACAAGATTTACAGGTTGTTCTTAATACCAAGGATGTTGCTTGTGTTATCGATGCAAAACATTTATGTGTGAATTCTAGAGGTATTCGAGATATCGAAAGTAGCACAGTAACTTCAGAGTTTGGTGGCCGTTTTAAAGAAGAAGCTGTGCGCCGCGAATTTTTAGATTATATTAAATTAGATACTACATTTTAATATTATTTTTGAAGTAACCTTTTAAACGATTTATCAAACCATGGCTGAAACTCCATTGTACACAAAGCAAAAGTTAACACTTTACAACTCTATTTCTGGTAACAAAGAACTCTTTACACCCATTACCCCAGGTAATGTTGGGATGTATGTATGTGGCCCTACCGTATATAGTAATGTGCATTTGGGGAATTGTCGAACATTTATTTCTTTTGATCTCGTATATCGTTACCTCAAGCATTTAGGATATAAAGTTAGATATGTACGTAATATTACCGATGCAGGACACCTAGAGAGTGATGCAGATATTGGCGAGGATAAAGTTGCCAAAAAAGCAAGACTCGAGCAATTAGAACCTATGGAAATTGTGCAACGATATACTTTGGATTTTCATAATGTTTTGGCAAAATTTAATACAATACCGCCAAGTATCGAACCCACAGCAACGGGACATATTGTCGAACAAATCGAAATCATAAAAACCATTATCGATAATGGTTTTGCATATGTGGTGAATGGATCTGTGTATTTTGATGTTCTCAAATTTAATGAGAGCAACAATTATGGTAAATTAAGTGGTCGTAATATTGAAGACATGATTGCCAATACCAGAGAATTGGCAGCACAGAGCGATAAAAAAAATCCGCAAGATTTTGCCTTATGGAAAAAAGCAGAGCCAGAGCATATTATGCGATGGCCCTCTCCTTGGAGTGATGGTTTTCCTGGATGGCATCTAGAATGTACCGCGATGAGTACAAAATATCTAGGAGAAAATTTTGATATTCATGGAGGAGGTATGGATTTGAAATTTCCGCATCATGAATGTGAAATTGCTCAAGGAGAAGCTGCCTGCGGACAATCGCCTGTAAATTATTGGATGCATGCCAATATGCTTACCCTTAACGGAAAGAAAATGTCGAAGTCTACGGGAAATAGTATTTCTCCGGCTGAAATATTTAGTGGTGAAACCGATAAACTTTCTAAAGCATTTGCCCCTACAGTAGCACGTTTTTTTATGCTACAAGCGCATTACAGAAGTGTTCTAGATTTTTCTAGTGAAGCCCTTGAAGCTTCAGAAAAAGGTTTTTATCGTTTAATGGATGCTGTACAATCACTATCTACTATCACGGCTAGTGACGCAACCAAGGGGCTTGATATTGCAGCTTGGAGGCAAACTTGTTATGATGCTATGAATGATGATTTTAACAGCCCTATTCTTATCGCTAAGCTTTTTGACGCTGTAAAATTTATCAATCTTTTAAAAGAAGAAAAGGCTAGTATCACTGCTAGTGATCTCACAATTCTTGATACCACATTGCGCGGTTTTGTGTTTGATGTATTGGGATTATTAGATACTAACGAAGAATCATCTGATATTAGTGATAAACTTGCAGGAACAGTAGGCTTACTAATACGACTACGTGCAGAGGCGAGAGCTAATAAGGATTTTGCTACGGGTGATAAAATTAGGGACGAATTAGAAGCAATGGGCATTCAGTTAAAAGATGGGAGAGACGGCACTAGTTTTTCTTTAATTTAATATCTATAGGTTTGGCTTTTACTACTTCACTTAAAAAAGTATTAGCCTTACCTTTTATAGGGTTGGTACGATTGTACCAAGGTGTAATTTCTCCTTTAACCCCCGCAACTTGTAGATACCACCCTACTTGCTCTCAATACACTTTGGTCGCTTTACAGCGCTTCGGTCTGTTTAAAGGAGGATTTTTGGCAGTAAAACGAATCTTAAGCTGTCATCCATGGGGTGGCAAAGGTTATGATCCTGTTCCTGATACAGTAGAGCAAAAAAAATAACCAGATTTTACCTATAGTATACAGTGAGCAAGCAACCTATAATGGAAAAATAGCTTTGGGTATCACGTGAAACCCAACCTTTTGAACTTTTTTCTCTACATGGGCTACTTTTACCAAAGACACTGTATGTACTATTAACTGTCTTGGATATACAGTTTCATCAATTACTACATTGTTTACTAACCTCGCTATTAATATTTTACTTAATATCACAAGGCTATACTATCAAGAAAATACGTACGACTACATGCTTCGCTACAAAACAACTTTATACGATTAATACTAACAAATAATAGCATAACAAAACTGTAAAGTATCTCTTAAGAAGGCATATTAGTAACTATGCAGGATGTATGATAGTTAGAAACACCCCTGCTAATACCACCTAATAGATTGTATGGACTAATTACACCACTGTATTTAACTACTATAAAAGTAGCGGATCTGTCGCACTCATGAAAAGTATCGTCATAAAGTAATATGGGTCATTTACACCAGTGCAAATGATTCATATGATTGTATTAATAGGTGTTGCACCCGTGTAAGTGTAATTTATCAGTCTACAACTATTATTTACACCCCTGTATTGCTTTTAATCTTTTCATGTACCTAATTTGCACTTATGCTTTGACCAAGTAACACCTCAACCGCTAGCATAACTTATCGTGTATCATAGTAAAAGATTATTAACTTGTATATTGTTATGTTTTGACAGTACTTAACACAAATTATTTAACCACCTTGCTGTGCTAAAATGGTAAAAACAATTCCCTTGTATACAAAGTTTGGATCTCTTTAAAATCTCTTTCATTCTAATATAAATACCTATATTTACCTTCCTTAAACATAATATGTATATATGATTTTTTCTCAGATTACCTGGAGCCCAGTAGAGGGTATTGATTTAGGTTTTTTCATGATCCGTTTTTATAGTCTCATGTTTGTAATTGCTTTTTCGTTAGGATGGTATCTTATGAAACAAATTTATATCCGTGAAAATATCTCGATAGAAAAACTAGATTCTGTTTTTATTTATGCTGTTGTAGGTACTTTGATTGGAGCGCGACTAGGTCATGTGATTTTTTATGATTGGGATTATTATCGCAATAATTTACTCGAGATCTTTTTGCCAATTCGCTTTAATCCAACATTTGAGTTCATCGGTTTTCGTGGACTTGCAAGTCATGGAGCTGCGATTGCGTTTATTATCGCTATGTATTATTATTCAAAAAAAGTTTTAGAAAAACACCCTTTATGGATTTTGGATCGTGTTACAATACCTGCTGCATTTGGTGGTATTTTTGTACGTCTGGGTAATTTTTTTAATTCTGAAATTATTGGTGAACCTACCGATTCTGTCTTTGGGGTTCGCTTTGTAAGAGAGACTTTATCACAATATGAAGTAGTTAAAGCTACAGGCATAAAAAATGTAAACGAAGCATATAACGCTGTGATTAATAATCCCGAGTATGCCTCATTACTAGAAACAGTTCCTTTTAGGCATCCTGCACAATTGTATGAAGCTTTTGGATATGTTATCGTATCCTTTATTTTATGGTTTCTTTATTGGAAAACTAACAAACGTACCCATTCAGGATTTTTATTTGGAATGTATCTTATTTTGATCTGGGTAGTGCGTTTTATAGTTGAGTTTGTAAAGAAAAGTCAAGGTGGTTTTGAGGATTCTCTTGGAGACGTTTTATCTACTGGACAATGGTTAAGTATTCCTTTTATTATCGTGGGACTCTATTTTGTTTTAAGACCTGTAAAAAAATCTAGCGCTCAATAACAAACAACCAACTCTTAGTTAATTTGTTTTTGGGATAGCTTACTATAACATAAAAATAAGCCTGTTACATTTAATAGTAACAGGCTTATTTTTTTTATACAATAGGCGTAGTGTTTATAACACTAGAACAAATCGCTTGACTCTTTTAATTTCTCTGTATTAGCCACTAATTCTAGCTCATCAATAATCTTTTGGATATCACCGTCAATAATATTACCCAAATCATATAACGTTAAACCAATACGGTGGTCGGTTACTCTACCTTGCGGATAATTGTAGGTTCTAATCTTTGCAGAACGGTCACCACTAGACACCATGCTTTTACGCTTTTCTGAATCTGCAGCCTGTTTTTTGGCTAATTCGATCTCATACAATCTAGAACGCAAAACTTTTAACGCTTTTTCAAGATTCTTATGAGATGATTTTTGATCCTGACAACTAACAATCATTCCCGTAGGCTCATGGTGTAGTTTTATAGCAGAATAGGTTGTATTTACCGACTGTCCACCTGGTCCTGTTGATGTGGTACGTTCAATACGCACATCTTGCATATCCAGTTCTACATCAAACTCCTCGGCCTCTGGCAATACCATAACAGTTGCAGCACTGGTATGTACACGTCCTTGCGTTTCGGTTTGCGGTACACGTTGCACACGGTGCACACCTGCTTCGTATTTTAAAGTCCCATATACATCCTCACCATTAACTTCAAAAATAACTTCTTTGTAACCACCACTTGTTCCTTCATTAAGGTCTACAATACTCGTTGACCAACCTTTACCTTCGCAATACTTGGTGTACATTCTAAAAAGATCTCCAGCAAAAATACTTGCTTCGTCACCACCTGTACCAGCTCGAATTTCGACAACACAGTTTTTGGCATCCTCTGGATCTTTTGGCACCAACATAAAACGTATGGATTCTTCGAGAGCTGGCAATTCGGTTTTAGCTTCCTCTAATTGCATTTTGGCCATATCAACCATTTCGGCATCACTCCCGTCGGCTATAATTTCTTCGGCTTCGGTAATATTATTGGTGAGTTCCAAATATTGATCTCGCTTATCCATTAAAGCTTTAAGATCTTTATACTCTTTATTAAGTTGTATGTAACGTTTTTGATCAGAGATAATATCTGGCTGAATGATCAAATCATTCACTTCGTCAAAACGTTGCTTTACTATATTTAATTTATCAATCATAATAGGTTCTTCCTTCTGTAGAAGCTACAAAAGTAATCTTTTTTGTCTAAAGCACATATTGCTTTAATCTTATTCTATAGCAAGGTGGGTCAAATATATCACAAATTAAGAAAAGTATTTTGAGCCCCTTTTACAACCAGCGTGGGTTTAACCTACTACAGACTAAACACCTACTTTTACTATTTAAATGATACCCTCGTTTACACGAAAACTATATTGATTACTTGTCAATGAGTAATTTATTATCAGTGCTTTTAAAATGTAGTACACAAACGTCTACACCCTTGTTTTGATGATACGTACCCATCAACACACATATGATTCATTATCGATGCGGTAGGTAGCTCTAGTTTTAAAAACTAAAAAAGAGACCTAAAAAGGTCTCTTCAATATTTGTGTAGTATTAAGTTGGCTTATGTATACTCAAATGTACCAAAGGGAGAAGTAATTGTTAGCTTTTTGGTGTCTGAAGCTTCTACTCTACCTATAATTTGTGCATCTACATCAAAACTTTTGGATATAGCAATAATATCTTCGGCAATCGCTGGTGAGACATAGAGCTCCATACGATGCCCCATATTAAATACTTGATACATCTCTTTCCAATCGGTTCCCGAATTTTCTTGAATCAGTTTGAACAAGGGCGGTACTTCGAACAAGGCATCTTTAATTACATGAACCTGATCAACAAAGTGCAACACTTTTGTTTGTGCCCCACCACTACAATGTACCATCCCATGAATAAGCTCATTAGTGTACTGCTCCAATATTTTCTTAATAATGGGCGCATAGGTTCTTGTAGGTGATAACACTAACTTACCCGCATCGATCGGCGAACCATCGACTGTATCTGTAAGCTTGGTTTTTCCAGAATAAACTAAATCCATAGGTACCGATGCGTCAAAACTTTCTGGATATTTGGATGCCAAGCTCTTTTCAAATACATCATGTCGAGCAGATGTAAGTCCATTACTACCCATGCCACCGTTATATGTTTTCTCGTAAGAAGCTTTACCAAAGGAAGCCAAACCTACTATCACATCTCCTGGCTTAATATTAGCATTGTCTATGATATCACTACGTTTCATTCGTGCTGTTACGGTAGAATCTACAATAATTGTACGTACCAAATCTCCAACATCTGCGGTTTCACCACCTGTAGAATGTATGGTAACTCCAAATTCTTTTAAATCGGACAGCAATTCTTCAGTTCCATTGATAATTGCAGAAAGCACCTCTCCCGGTATCAAATTTTTATTTCTTCCGATGGTAGAGGATAGCATGATATTATCTGTAGCTCCTACACATAATAAATCATCTATATTCATGATCAATGCATCTTGGGCAATGCCTTTCCAGACAGAAACATCTCCAGTTTCTTTCCAGTACATATAGGCTAGCGATGATTTGGTTCCCGCACCATCTGCATGCATGATAAGACAATACTCGTCATCACCCGTTAAATGATCTTCAACAATTTTACAAAATGCTTTAGGAAACAACCCTTTATCAATGTTTTTGATTGCGTTGTGTACATCCTCCTTGGCGGCAGAAACACCACGTTGGGCATAGCGTTTACTTACTTCTTGACTCATGAATATTGTGTTAAGCCACAAAGATAACCGAATTTAAGAATTCTTAAATCTGATTTTCAAAATAATCTTATTCCCAATCTGGCATTGCTGCATTTTCGACAAGAGTTATCCTATTAGATCCATCTGCTATCGACATTTTTTGCATAGTTCTTACCGATAATCCATCATTTGATGTATTTGTAAAAATAACCTGTACCTCGTTGGGCG
This sequence comes from Aquimarina rhodophyticola, assembly GCF_042434915.1. Taxonomy (GTDB): domain Bacteria; phylum Bacteroidota; class Bacteroidia; order Flavobacteriales; family Flavobacteriaceae; genus Aquimarina. The sequence continues at coordinate 202,067 of NZ_CP170198.1, read as the reverse complement.
AAAAACGAGCGTCAAGATCATTGGTTCCAGCGGGTTTATTTGAAGATATATCGGTAGCTAAACTTTCTGAAAAATTGTATATAAACAATCTTGTATCCATTTGTCTATAGGAGCTATCTTCAAACCCAGAAACATCATGGCTATATAATAATGCACTGCCATCTACAGAAAGATTTATCCCTCCCGCTGCACCATTAACCCCAGATAAAACCGTAGTTACAACAGCACCAGCTATATCAATAGTAAATATTTCTACATTGTACCCTGATAGATCGTTTGTTTTAAGTGCAGTGATGTTGTTATTTTCACATACATCTATTTCTGTAATTACCCTATCATTGGTAGTCTCATATCGTATCGCTAACCCGCTACCATCAGTATTGATTTCATATAATTTATTTTGGTTAGGATACAAAAGTTTGGATCCATTTTTATCCCAAGAAATATCAACTTCTTCTAAATTGAATCCCACTACTGGTACTTGTGAAGTAACTTGTTTTTGGTTAGATCCATCCCGATCCATAGTGAACAAGTGTATTTGAGATCCTACCGATTGCAAATACGCAATTTTTCCATTTTGTATATTTCTTCTGGGTCTAAAGCTGTTTTTTGAAAGTGAAGTAAGTCTGATAGGATTTTGTCCTGCTTCGTCGACAGCGTACAATACACTATTACCATTAACAATACGACTAAATACAATTCTATTATTTGATGCTAATGCCGTAGTAAATGCAAACGTTTCACTATTCACTGGCTCATTTACATTATCATTGGTTGCTACTTGCCAAAAATATTTAGCGCCGTAGATTAATCCAGAAACTGTATACGTAGTATCCTTAATTGCTTCAAAATATACCACTGTATCATCTTTGTCATTGCGCAAACTAACTGTATATTCAAGCTCATCATTATTATCTGGATCACTACCTGACCAGATTAGTGTAACCTCGATTGGTTGCTCTGTAGCATTATCTAGAGGTGTTTTTAATTCTGCGGCATTTGGAGGACGATTGGTTGCTGTCTCTACATCCATTTCAAACACAACTTCCAACGTTTTATCGGATATAATAGAAATTGCTTCAAACTCTGCCAAGAGCCCTTCTTGCTGTGCAGAGATAGAATATTCGCCCGTAGGTATGTTGCTAATTTCATAATTACCATCTTTATCAGAAAAAACGGTACTTGTCGATGGATTTGTAGAGATCTTTACATTTTGAAGAGGCTCATTGGTATTTACCGCAACTACTTTCCCTTTGACAGCACCTAAGCCTTCAAGCGTTATGGTATCTTCGCTACAGGAAATAAAACTATAGCATATGATGCTTAGTAGTATCGAATAGAATGATTTCATATTTCTTAATTTATCGGCGAGTTGCCTAATACTATTTTCTTATTTATTTTTTTTGATTTACTATGTAACAAATACTTTAATTCTGTATAACCGTTCTTTTTGTTTTACCAAAATACCAATTAAGTCCTATTACAAAGTTAAAATACTGGTCATCGCGCTTACCTTGAACCACGTTATCCAATTCGTCACTCATCACTACATTATGGGTACCACTTAGACTGATACCAAAAGTATCTTTTATCAGATATTCGATACCCCCGCCATATTGCAATTGAAATAATGTTTTATCAAAGCTATCGGCATTTACAACGCCTGCACCTCCAAAAAGAAACGGTGAAAACTTTTCTTGTGGTAACAGAATAAATTCACTGTTAAGTTGAAATGCATTAAAACCATTTACAAACGTATTTTCATTTTTGAGTTCAAATTTGTTAAGTGACGCTACTAAACTGATATATGAATTAAAGAACCATTTCATACCAAAACCTGCATTGTATGAAAAGTCTGGGTTCCCGTAATCTCCACTAATAAGAGAACTACCACCTTGAATAAAGAAAGCTTTTTTATTTCTTCGCTCCCGCATATATCGATCATATAAGTTGGTGTTTTGCGCTCTTAGTTTTTCTGTTTTGTACTTAAAAAGTAATTTCTCTACATCTTCTGGTTTTGCGGTTGGCGCCCATAGGTTATCTTGTATACCTTCTACAATTAAGGATGAAACTGCTTTTTCTATAGCTTCGGTCACTGCCAACTGTGCTGGTTCATTTTTTGTGATTCCAGTTTCTGCTTCTAACAATCTCTTAAATTTCACATATCTAAAAAAACTTGCATCCAAAGCTTGCGATAAGATAGTTTTGGAAACATATACTGTTTTAAGAATTTTTCCGCTAGATGTAGAAACAGCTCTTAGGTAGACGGTTATACGATCTTGCCGGTACTGAGTTGAGCCGCCAATACCAAAATATCGTGCTCCAAGTCCTCCTGTAATAATATTAGAATCGTAGGAGACGATACCTCCTTCCAAAATGATACCTGCATAAAGTAATGGAGGTAACTGTGGCTGATCTGTATTTTGTGTTTTTTGATATTCTTTTCTGGTAGAACGAATAATATTGCGTTCGTTTAATAGATTGCTTAAATTTTCACGCTCTATAGGTACAAACCACTTTGAATCCTCTAATGCTTTGATCAAAATAGTTGTAGCTCCTTGAGTAACGGCGGTACTAAATGTACTTCCATTTTCTGTTGGTTTGTATTGGCCTGTTTGATCTCTAAATTTGTACACTCCTACCACTACAGGTTCTTGCGGTAGCGGAAAATTACGTAGTTCTTCAGATAATTCTGTATCTTCTCCAATTCGAGCCTCTTCTATAGTTAGTGGTTGATTAAAATAGGTCCCGCAACTGGATAATAAAATTAATAAGAACACAATGAGTGGTACTGTATATAATTTTGTATTCATTAAAGGTTAGTTAGGTATTACTACTTGAGATTGATCTCCTGTATTGGTATCGAGGATATTAATGACTAATCCCTCTCCTGAAGGAAAAATTTCAATAAACAACGTTCCGAAGGTATATGTTCCTTCTTGCAACCCTTCATTACCAAATTGTTCTGTAAATAATGTTCTAGAGATTTGACTTAACAGCTGGCTGTTAAGATTCTCTGTAAAACGATCTAAATCAGAACGTTCATCTCTTCCTGTATTGTTATCTTCGGTAAATTTATTTTGCGATTCGGCCGAACTTAGCATCCATTGATAATTAAAAGTATCACCTCCAAACGCTGGATTTTTAGGTTTATACACCAATTCTTGTGCTTGTAATGCAGAACATGTTAAAAGACAGAAAATATAAAATAATTTTGTTTTCACGATTTTGAATTTTGAAAGTAAGCTTGATATCATGTGATATCAAGCTTACTACACTTTTATTTAAAATATAATGAATCTATTAATTAGTCTGCATTACATTTATATTACTGTTATTACCCATTTGGGAAATAGTAGCTTGTAGACCTTCACCTTGCTGACTAACCATCATCGTATTACCCTGTCCTTCTTGCATGGCTTGTGCTTGATTCATTTTACCGTTTTGAATCATTTCTAGCAGGTTGTTTTCACCTGATTGTATACCTGTTACAACATTACAATGCCCTTCTTGACGTTGTGATAAAATGTTTTGATCAAATCCTCCATTTTGTATCGCTTCAGCATCGTTATTATTTCCTAATTGTACCTGACTTATTTCATTATTATACCCACCTATTTGAGTTGCTTGCGCCGTATTAGTATTACCTTCTTGATTTTGCGTTATACTAAAACCTTCATTATCAAAATTGTTGGCAGCCTCTTGATACGCCATAGCCACATTCTCATTTCCTATTTGTGTTTGATTAATATCTACGTAATCCACATCATTTTGAGTTGCACTCATCGAATTACCACCACCCGTCTGAGTTTGATTAATAAAAACCTCAAACGCTTTATTTTGAACCGCAAATGCAGTATTTCCTAATGTCGAACCTGATGAATTTTGTTCAATAATAATCTCTCCTGAAGAAAATGAAGTTCCTAATTGCTGCGTCTGTGCACTATTAAGATTTCCTAATTGCAATACGCTAGCGGTATTCTCACCATCCATTTGCACAGAGAATATTTCATTGTTGTTACCATTTTGTGAATGAATTATTTCATTTGTAGCATATTCAGAAGTTACATTTTGTTCTGCCAAAGATGTATTAGCATTTCCAATTTGTGATTGATCAATTAAACTATTATTGGCATTTGTACCTTGATATGCTTCAACAAGGTTATTGTCACCAATTTGGGCTTGTGCTACTACCAAATCACCACCGTTTTGAAGTGATCCTGCATAATTACTATTACCAACTTGAGACTGAGTAGTTACTATAGAAAACATGTCTGAAGCTCCTATGCCCAGTTGGTCACTTTCTGCATAATTTTCATCACCAAGCTGTATTTGTTCTAATGCGACTCTCTGTCCAGCTAACGAAGCGATAGCAAAATTACCTAAGCCATTTATACTTTCTTGTCTCTGTAGTGAATTACCTCTTAATATACCACTATGCAAAACAGAAGCTGTATTATTATTACCAAACTGGTATTGAAGAGCGGTAGTAAATCCAAATCTGTCTGTAGTAATATTTATAGAAGCTGTGTTATAATCTCCTAGTTGCTCGAGTGTAGTCTGGATATTATTTTGTCCAGACACTGTAAATTCACCAGTGTTAAAATTACCTGCTTGAAAAATCGATGAATTGATGCCAAAACTAGCAACAATATCAGAGTTTGCATAGTTATTAGAGCCTTCTTGATAAACGGTTGAAATCCCATCTGTACTATTAAAGTACACTATTCCTTGATTATCGTTTCCTTTTTGAGTTACCTCTACTACATTGGATGTGGCTAGTTGTTCAATAATTACTTGATTGTTGTTGCCTTGTTCCCCTTCAATCAGTCCTGCTTGTGTAACACGTGCATATAAATTCTCTCCTGTTTGTATAACTTCAATTGTACTATTTTGTGAGTTTTGATCTATTACAGTTTCATTATTAGAGGTTTGTGCTATCCCCAGTTGGAATCCTAAAATTCCGAGAATAAGTAAAAGGTTGTTTTTCATAATTGTGTGAGTTTATTATTGTTTAGTTTATTTAAAATTGAAAAATATCTTCTTTTTGTTTTTTTAATTCTTGAAAATAGCGATACACTCTACGAACAGCATCTTTTGACATTTGCTCTAGATACTCTAAATCTGGTTTTCCTAAAAATTCAAAAATTGTGGTATCATCTATCACTATCTTAATTATAGTACTACGACCAAAACTTAAATTTTCTATCACGTTCACTATTTTACTTCCATTGATTTGATTGAGTGTGTATACGGTGTAAAAAAAGTCAAAAAAATCCTTCCCAGGTTTGGTCTTTGTTTCTTCGACTACGATACCTTTTAATTCAATTCCATCTTCGGGTTGATTTTTCTTGGTTGCATCATTTCTTTTTTTTTCTGATAATTTATTGATTTCAAACCGATCTGTAGCAATCAACCTATCGTCATTAAAAATTAGCAACATAATAACAATATGATCTTGTTCTTCTTTATTTATTGATGTTGAGGACAGCTCTTTGTGCTCATTTGCTTCTAAAGTAAACCTGCCTTCTTGACTATTTTTGGATTTATTATTGGATGGAGTTGTTCTAAAGACTGTTAATGTATATTTTAAGGTCTTGAGTACTTGAGTCGTATTGATTGCAGTTGCTTTAACAGTAAAAATTTCGTCAATTGCTTCAATAGTAATTTTTGCTATAACCTCTTGAGTAATTTTCTCTTGAGCTTTCGTAGAAAGTGAAAGCAACAGTAAAAGCAAAAGTATTATTTTAAATCGCATACAGTGTGTTTTTAAAAAACTTAGTAGCTTCAATTAAAATTTCTTAATATGATGGTCTTTGATGTACCAGTCATTTTTAATTTTATTTTATCGGACAGTGAATTACTTCCAAATTTCTCAAAGTATAAATTATCTCCTTCTTGACTGAGATCCATCACACTAAATTGTGTGTTTGAATAAGAATTGTCGATGTATGAATTATAATTACCTTCCTGTGTTATCTTTTTTGAGATTTGAAGTGCTGCTTCCTCAATATCAACGTGGTTATAAGTACCGGTTTGATTTATCTCAATATTGTATGAATTTGACAAAACATCGATAAAGGCTGTATTTGTTTCACCAACTTGCTTAATAAACACTGCACTATTATAGTTAGCATTTGAAGAAATGCTTTTATTATCAAAATCGGTTGCTATTTGGAGTTGTTCAAATTGTGATCTGTGCAACTCTGTTTTTAAATGTTCATGGGTGTCATTTTGAGCATAGACAACTGTAGATACCATTACCAAACTCAATACAATGCGAAAAAAAATCATCCTTGTTAGTTTTAATCATAGATACTATTAAAGTAACACTGTATGTACTATACAGTGTTACTTTTTTGACTCTTAATTTAGTATGCAAGCTATTTTATAAACCTCCAACTTGGTTTACTACTGCTGCATTATTAGTTCCTACCTGAAGAATCGTGCTATTATGCGTTGCACCAGTTTGGCGAACCATTGTTGAATTGCCGATACCAAATTGCGTATCCTGAGCAAAATTAGAAACTCCATCTTGATAAATATCGCTAACATTATTAGCTCCATTTTGAGAAGAATCAGCGATGTTTTCATCACCGATTTGATATTGAAGTACTAAGTTACCTTCTCCGAAAATACCAACGTCTCCTTCTTGCGACGCAGTTGCAACATTTCCGTTACCTCTTTGATCTTGTATGGTCATGTTTTCACCACCAAAGAACTCTAAGTTTTGAGTAGCCGATGCGCTATTCCCATCTCCGAACTGACCTTGATAGATCTGATTATTATCCTCTTCATGTTGCGCAAAAGCCATGTTTTCCTCTCCAGATTGCACTTGCATTACAGAACCATTACGGGAATCAAAAAGGGAACTTCCCTGCAATGAAGTTGCCATATTACCACTGCCTTCTTGGTCTTGAAGAAGTCTATTACCCGAACCCCATTGCTCACCAGTAGCGGCATTAGCTTCACCAGATTGTAATTGTTCTGCTACATTGCTATCTCCAATTTGGGTCATTGTAGCAGTATTCATGATACCTTCTTGTAAAATGCCACTAAAGTTTGATGCTCCATTTTGCGAGGTTAAGGCTTCGTTATTCTCACCATATTGAACTTGATAAGCTTCATTAAATTCTCCCCGACCAAACAAACCATTACCTTCTTGAGAAATTGTAGCTGTGTTGGCAACTCCTTCTTGAAATTGATCTGCATAATTATACCCACCAAAATACAACAAATTTTGAGTTGCTGATGCAGAGTTATTTATACCGGTCTGCTCTTGATAGATTTCGTTGGCATCTTCTTCATGCTGTGCAAAGGCACTATTTTCTGCTCCTATTTGGGTTTGATTTACAACACCGTTTCTAGAAGTAAAAGACGAGCTACCTTGTATGGCTTCTGCATTATTAGCAAAACCTTCTTGTAATGTCGCAGCATTATTTTGCGATCCATTTTGATCAACACTTGCGGTGTTAGCTTCTCCTTCTTGTTGAACATCACTTGTATTAGATTGTGCAACCATCGATGTAGTTGCAAATAATAAGGCTACTAAGCCAAAAATCATTTTTTTCATGTGTGAAATGTTTAAAAATTGATAATACAGTTATTGCCTTTAAACATAAGCTTCATAAATATCCGCACCCTCTGTGCTCCGATAATTATCGATAGATCAAAAAATAGTGTAAGGGACTAGGGGTAGTATCAAATGTTGCAACTATTGATTAATAGTAAATTTAATAAATTTAAGCCCTCGAACTTCACTAGCATACTCTTTTTCGATGAAACTCTAAAAAAAAAGCCATAGAACTCATTTCTATGGCTTTTCGCATTATTTAATGTCTATTATTCTGGGTTATTTCTTACTTATCTAGTAAATAGTAACTCTCTATATTTAGTTAATGGCCACAATTCGTCATCAACCAACAATTCTAACTTATCACAACTATATCGAATAGCATCGAAGAGTGGCTTTACTTTATCACAATATGCATAAGCCATTTCTTCGGAGTTAGTTAAGTTATTTGCTTCTTTACGTGCATTGGTCATTTCATTTACTTTGGTATTAATTTGACTTATATGCTTAGAAACTTCTTCTATTATTTCCATTTGCTCTCTCGCATGCGTTTTAAAATCATCTCCATATAAGTTTTTTAATCCAGTTACATTGCTAATCAACGTATTTTGATATTTTATAGCAGTTGGTATTACATGATTGCGAGCAATATCACCTAAAACACGTCCTTCAATTTGGATTCGCATTACATACTCTTCGATCTCGATTTCATAACGTGCTTCAGATTCTACACGATTCATCACCCCCATTTCTTCAAACAAGGCTAAAGACTTTTCGGATATTTTTGCTTTTAAAGCAACTGGAGTGGTTTTATTATTACTTAATCCTCTTTTTGCTGCTTCTTTTTCCCATGCCTCACCATAACCATTACCTTCGAACAAAATATTTTTTGATTGTTTAATGTATTCTCTTAACACATTAAATACAGCTTCATCCTTTTTAAGTTCTTTGGTCTCAATTAAGGCATCTACTTCCTTTTTAAATTCCCGTAGTTGCTTTGCCACAATTGTATTTAGGATGGTCATTGGATTAGCGCAATTAGCTTTTGACCCAACTGCTCTATACTCAAATTTATTACCTGTAAAAGCAAAAGGGGATGTACGGTTTCGATCTGTATTATCTAGTAATATCTCTGGAATCTTACCAACCACATTTAGTTTTAAATCTGTTTTTTCTTTAGGAGAAAGTTTTCCGTCTGTAACACTCTCTAACTCTTTTAAAACAGCTGTTAACTGATCTCCAATAAATACAGAAATAATTGCTGGTGGCGCTTCGTTTGCTCCTAAGCGATGATCGTTACTTGCTGATGCGATACCCGCTCGCATCAATTCTTCATTATCATTAATAGCTTTGATTGTATTAATAAAAAAAGTTAAAAACTGCAGATTACTCATAGGTGTTTTACCTGGACCTAATAAGTTTACACCTGTATTAGTACTTAGCGACCAATTATTATGTTTTCCCGATCCATTAACACCCGCAAAAGGTTTTTCATGAAACAACACTTTAAAATCATGACGTGCCCCTACTTTATCCATTACATCCATTAATAATGAATTGTGATCCACTGCCAAATTTGATTCTTCAAAAATTGGAGCTAACTCAAATTGATTCGGCGCTACTTCATTGTGACGTGTTTTAACTGGAATTCCTAAACGCATACACTCCACTTCTAAATCCATCATGAAGTTAAGAGCACGAGAGGGGATACTTCCAAAGTAATGATCATCTAATTGCTGCCCTTTGGCTGGAGAGTGCCCTAGTAGTGTACGTCCCGTCATAACCAAATCTGGTCGCGTATTAACTAGTGCTCTATCGATAAGAAAATATTCTTGTTCCCATCCCAAGGAGGCATTTACTTTTTTAACATTTTTATCAAAATACTTGGCTACCGCTGTTGCTGCTTGATCTACTGCTTGCAATGCTCGTAGTAAAGGTGTTTTATAATCTAAAGCCTCTCCTGTATAGGAAACAAAAACTGTTGGAATACATAAGGTTGTACCATAAATAAATGCTGGGGATGTGGGATCCCAAGCCGTATAACCACGTGCTTCAAACGTGTTTCTAATTCCTCCATTTGGGAACGAAGAAGCATCGGGCTCTTGTTGTACTAATTGTCCTCCTCCAAATTTTTCAATTGCTTTTCCGTCTCCTATTGTTTCAAAAAAGGCATCATGCTTTTCGGCTGTTGCACCTGTTAAAGGTTGGAACCAATGTGTATAATGAGTTACACCTTTTGAAAGTGCCCAATCCTTCATCGCAGAGGCTATCTGATCAGCTATTTTACGATCCATCTTGGCTCCTTTATTAATAGCATTCATCACACTATCGTAGGCGTCATCTGTAAGACACTGCAACATGGTTTCTTGATTAAAAACATTTTCACCAAAAAGAACTGATCTACGATCAATTTCGGTAATCTTAATACTTTTACGATTTAAAGCTTCTTGCAGAGCACGGAATCTGAGAGTTGACATAAGTTTTTAGTTGTTATTAATTCGGTGCAAATATAGCAATTAATTTTTTTTAATTATTAATTATATCCTAACCCCTATAAAAATAGGGGTTGTATTTCAAAAAATAACATCTTGATAACAATCATCCCTAATTAAAGTGACAATCCTTAATTTAAATATAATTTTAATTAATAAAATGTTAATAGCATCTAACTCCATTAAATATAAAATCGTTCTTTCTGCATTTTAAGTACATGAATTTATCCGTGCTATGAAAAATAAAAATCCTGAATATTACACAATATTCAGGATCTACTCATTTTCTTCTAAGAAGCTATCTAATTTATAAATACCAAGGCTATAAACACACAATAAGCTCCAAAGATAAAAAATCCCTTTATCCTCCCCAGTGTCATACGTTTTGGGATAAAAGCTAACGGTAGTAAAATCATTGCAAAGCCTAGCATCCAATAGATGTTTGTATCCATTAATGTTTCATCTTTTATAGCGATGGGTTGAATGATAGCCGTAATTCCTAAAACAGAAGCGATATTAAAAATATTAGAACCTATTAGATTTCCTAATGAGATTGCTTTTTCTTGTTTTAGCGCTGCAATAACAGATGCTGCTAATTCGGGGACACTAGTTCCCACAGCGATAAGTGTAACCGCTATAACACCCTCGGAAACACCTAAAACAATCGCAATAGCCTCTGCTCCATTTACCAATAGTTCTGATCCAAAATAAAGAGCTGCACCTCCTATTAGAAGCCAAATTCCGATTTTGAAATTAGAAGTTTGTTGTAACGTTTCATCTACTTCATCTATGACAGCTCCCGAAATTTTTCTGGCATTCCGTATTAAAATAAAAAGATATCCTATCAATGATAAAATTAAAAACAATCCTTCTAGCGAAGAAAGCATATCATCATTATTGAGAAATAGATATAATACAAAAGATAAGACGACCATAACAGGCCAATTTAATTTATAAAAATCTTTATCAATGGCAAGTGGACCGATCATTGCCGTTATTCCTAAAACTAATCCAATATTTGCTATATTGGAACCTACTACATTACCAAGAGAAATATCTGATAATCCATCAAGCGCAGCTTGTAAACTTACTAACAACTCTGGTGCAGAAGTTGCAAAAGAAACAACGGTAAGTCCAATTACCATTCTAGATAATTTAAGTCGAAAAGATAAAGCTACCGATGAGCGTACCAAAAACTCTCCACCAACTACCAATAATGCTAATCCAATAAAAAGGTACAATATATTTAACAACATGTTTAAACGTTTTGGGAGCGAAGATAATAAGTCTATTTAAAGTAGTTGTTTTCAATTTATCTTTTATTTGCAAGAGATACGTATTTTGTTATAATTCAAATTCTTAAATTTTACATTATGAAAAAACAATTTTTCAAATTTTTGGCTAAGGTTAATACATTATTATTACCTAGTTTTAGTAAAAAACAACTAGACTTATCCAAGGCAACAAAATTACAGCTATTAATTTTTGGTTGGAAATTGTTTGTAACCAAGAGAGCTTTATAGAAAACTATCCTTACTTATAATGCAACATTTTTTGATTAAAATCGTCTCTTCTAATAATTCTAAAAATTTTTAATCACTATAATTAAATTGATATGAAACGATGGCTCTTTTTGGGGATATGTATGCTAGGCATTCATTCTCTTTTTGCAAAGAATAATGCATCTATAAAGACAAGCATGGTCGAACTCAAGATTCAAGACGAGGTTACTGCGGTAATAAGCAAAGATACTACACAAGAAGATTTGAATGATCTAACGTCTTTTTTTAATGAAAATGGAATTGACCTAATTGTAAACAAGGTTACTTATAATTCGGATAAAGAAATTACGGGGCTCTCGATTATATTAAAAAAGGATAATTCAAAAACTAACTATACCTCATCATCTAATATCCCAATTGCTCCTATAGAACTAGGTTATAAATCGGGAGGATTGTTTATAAGTAATCAAAAGAATTTTAAAATTACCACAAGTAACACTAAGGCTCCATTTAAACATCCTCATATTAATATTGATAGTTTAATGCAAAATCATGGATTTGCATTTAATTTTAATTTTGATAAAGATACCGATTCTCTGTTTTTGAAAGGCGGTATTAATCTACAAGAGCTGAAAGATCAAATCATGAATACCTTCTCATTTGATTTTGATGAGGATGATCAAGGAAATTTTAGTTTTAACGGACAGGCTATTTCTCCATTCAAAGGCAATCAACGCTATCATTTTATTGATACGCCTGACATTAATAAATTGATCATTATAGACGGCGAAGAAAGCGATTTTAAAACTTTGGATAGATTAGCTAAAGAAGACACTTTGGATACTGTAGATTTTTTGAAACCTAATACAGCTAAAAGCATCTATGGGAAGAAAGCAACTGATGGTGCCATCATCGCTACTACCAAAAAATAAAATTTATATATAAGAGTACATATAACGCCTTCTAGATTTTTACACTGAAGGCGTTCTTTTTTTTAGAAAGTAAATAATGATGCAACGGGCGCATCAAGTTTATCCTCTCCATTTAAAAATTCCAGTTTGATAATAAAATTACATTGTACGACAATACCTCCAGCCTCTTTAACCAAATCACATACTGCCCTTGCTGTTCCCCCAGTAGCTAATACATCATCGTGTATTAACACACGGTCTCCTGGTTGTATAGCATCCTTGTGTATCTCTAACACATCTTCGCCATACTCCAAACTATACGCTTTACTTACTACCTCATAAGGTAACTTTCCTTTCTTGCGTACAGGTACAAATCCCGCACCTAACCTTTCTGCAAGCATCGCACCAAAAATAAATCCACGAGCCTCAATACCTATCACCTTATCGACTTGCTTACCTTGGTATAGATTTTTCAAGGCATTTGCACAAACTTTTAATGCTTCAGCATTTCCCAACAGGGGCGTTATATCTTTAAACACAACGCCAGGTTTTGGAAAATCTGAAATATCTCTTATATAATTTTGTAAATCCATTTGACAAAATAACGAATTATATAAAATGGAAACAATTTTAACAGGGTTCACTCTCTATTAAATTTTGAGGAATACTAGATCTATTGAGTTGCTAAATATAAAATTGTCCCCAAAGTTGAAAACATCACGATACAAAAACAACCATCTGTTAATTAGTAGTTTCTATTCAAAAAAATCTATAAAAGGAATAAAATTGACAGCCCTCTTAATTTTTATTTAGAAATAAAGATAAAAATTCTTTGGTTAAACTTTAAAATACATTATATTTGCACCCGCAAAAAGGCCTCGTAGCATAACTGAATAGTGCACCACATTACGGCTGTGGAGGTTGCAGGTTTGAATCCTGCCGAGGTCACTTTTTTAAGTAAACAAAGGCGCAGTCCTTACAGATATTTTCTGTAAGGACTGCGCCATTACTGTTTTAAGACCATATCGTAAAAAATAGGAGGAATATGAATATAGCTGCACAAAGCCCAGTTTTTGTCCCACAATTTGACCCACAAAAAATGAATGGGAAGTTAACCTATAAGATTATTATAAAAGAGGACTACATCCGAACCGACGGAACCTGTGCATTATATGTTCAACTCTACTTAAATGGTAGAAAGCGACTTCCTTTAGATATTGCAGTACCACCTAATTATTTTGACAAAAAAAAACAACGAATCATAAAAAAGTATCCTCATTCGGATGACTATAATTTGTTGATCGAAAAAGTACTGTCAGATATTAATACAATAGAGGTCAATTATAGACTGAGCAATCAGAAAATAACTCTTGAAAAAGTTATTTGTGAATTACAACAACCAAGCTTACGCATAGACTATAATGCTTTTGCAAAACATTATCTTAAAACTCAAAAAGATCTTATCAAGGACAGCACATATAGACAACAAGTAGGAGCTTTACAAAAGATAGAGCGATTTAAGTCTCCTATATACTTCTATGAAATTAACGAGAAATTAGTCAATGATCTGCGCGCGTGGATGTTGAAAGATTTGAAAAATAAAAAAGCAACAGTCGAAAGCACCATTAAGACTTTTAAAAAATATTTACACCAAGCCAATAATCAAGGGATTAATACTGAACTAAGTTATAATGAGATCTCAGTTGGAAAGATGACAGGGCAACGCACTTTTTTATTACCTGAGGAAGTAAAGCTAATGATGGATTATAACAATAGTATTTTTATTAAAGAGACTCACAAAAATATTCTTACTCGCTACCTCTTTTCATGTTTCACCGGCATCCGAATTAGTGACATAGAGCAATTAAAAGAAGATAATTTTATAGGAAATCATATTGCTTTTACAATGAAAAAAACCGAAAAATTTATTAGAATCAAATTGAATAAGCATGCTAAGAGTCTAGTAGAGCTACCACAAGTATTTAACGGTAGCTATGCGCGTGAAACAATGAATGAAGAATTAAAAGTAATTGCAAAAATTCTAAATATTAAGAAAAATATATATTTTCACTCTTCCCGTCACACCTTTGCGACTAATTTTTTGATGTGTGGTGGGCGTATCGAGCATTTACAGAAAATGTTGGGACATGAGAGTATAAAAACAACCATGATTTATTCCCATATAGTACAAAGTGTAACGGATGATCAAATAGATCTTATGGATAATATTTTTAATAATTAACGCTATGTAGATCCATTTCTGCTTCGATAAGACCCGATGACTTATCTTCATATTTAATTAAACCAACTAGAAACATTTGATTTTGATGATAAACTTTTCTAGTTTTCAATATATTATCCAACTCTATTGACGAATATGTTTTCTTTAGTTTTAATACCCCACTATTCAATTTAAATTTTATCCAATCATGAAAATTAATATCAAATAATCCTCCAGCACCATTAATTCGTAAATGTCTTCCTGAATACGAATTTATTGTATTTGGACCTGAGACAGGGTCGTATAAAACTAATCCTACACCATCTAGTTCATTTGAATTTTCATTTATTGATGCTGTTCCATTTAGAAATGAAAAAGTCTTAAAAGATGTGATAATATCATCAGTAGTCTTTTTGACAGCTCTATTGACACTGGTTCCATTATGATCTATAAATACATTAGGCGACACCCTATCGGCATGTCGCACACTATAACTATCATACTCTATATTAGTAAATTCAGATAAATCTCCTACACCTCCAATTTTAGTATAATTTCCTGTTTTTAAATAATCTCTGTTATAGTTAACTCTTAGTTCTTTCTTTACTTCATCGAATTCAATATTTAAGCAAAAATCATTTTTCAATTTTGTCAAGTACTCGATAACCGTCCAATCTGGTAAATAGCGAGAGAAATCAATTGTAGGATGAAAATCATACAGATCTTTGGTATCTTCTTCTTTAACTACATATAAACTATAAGATAGAGGTTGTTGATTTGCTATGTTATGATATGCATACGAAAATTTTTGACCCATCTCGATTGAATATTCTAGTTCGCCTTTATACCTTCCAGGATTGGAACCATACCATTCATCAATCAATTCATCATCTATATAAACCCGTAACCCAAAAAAGTAATTAGATCCATTAAGTCCTCTCATTTCGAAATCATAAAATAATTTGAAGTTACCCTCGACATTTGGTATTATATGATACTTGTATATATATGTGTAATATGCGTTTTCGAAAATATTATTTGAATTACCCCCAGGACCTGGTCGCAAATAGTCGTTATTTAATGGTGATAATTGAGTGTATTCCTTTTTACCTATTGATACAGGAACTTTTGTAAGATTATCATTTTTGGGAACCACCAATATTCTTTTAATCATAGGATCATTGGGAAAAGATCCCGAAATTTTGTAACCCAGACTATTAAAAATTTTAAGCAAGGGTGCTAACAAAAAAACGTGTGGAGCGATAACATTTTTATTTTTAACCTCTAAATAACTATAAGAATCTGAGTATGAGTTTTTAAGAATATTACCATTCGATACATTTCTATTATTTATAAATTTTAAGAAATATTGTTCTTCTTTAAGCCTATCACGATAAGAAATGCGAGGTAATTGCCAATCAATTTCAGGATAAATCTTGTTCTCGCGGTTTCTAGCCTCATTTATCCATGCATTCATAGCTCCATATTCTTTATCGGACTCTTCTTTATACTCTTGCAAAAGTGGAGAGTTACCTAATACGTTATAGTCACGGAAATAACTAGCTATTTTTCTATCTTTTATTTGATAAATTACTGATCCAAAACGTATATCACATTTTCTAAATCCCTCTATAGCTTTATTTTGAATAAGCTCTGCAGTATAAATCGTAGTTCCTATAGAAACTTCTACGGGTATAATTTTCTTTTTTTTGGAGGTAGAAATTTTAAGAGGACCCAATAAGTTTACAGTATTTTTATTTTCTACAATTCGGATTGGATATGTATTATGCATTACAAAAAATTCCTTCTTAAATGAATTATTTATAGATTTGAATTTGAGATCTTCTCTTACAAATTCTATCTCGCTACCTTTATATAAAATTCTTAATGCTTTCATACGATTAAACTTAGGATTGAATTACCTGGATTTATAGACATTCCTGGGCTTGGATCTCTAATTTCAACCAATAATCTAGCGGAACTATTTTGAGAACCTCCTTCACTCAACTCGCCTCTGTCCTTAGCAACTCTAACGGAAAAAATAATGGAACCATTACTATCAAAATTAATTTTCTGGTAGGAGGAGTAATTTGTTCTATTTAGAAAGAGTTGAGAAGAAAAACCGTTAATGAAAATTTCTGAAAATCCATTATTGTTAGAGGATGAAAAATTGAATTGGACCCCAATCGACTGAAACGCTATACCATTGAAGATTTTTATATCAAACTCTTTAAAACTTACCACTGGTGATTCAAAAATTACAATTGATGTTAATTGGATTTGCCTATTTACCGCTTTAAATGTAACCGTTTTCTCACTTGATAATCCACGACTATCAGTTACTTTTACCTTGACATAGAACTGCTCACCATTAATAGCATTTAAAACACTAATTTTTCCAGAGTTATTAGTTGTATTACTAAGTGAAAGTTTTGGACTGGTTTTGCTCCAAACTACGGTTATTGGGAACCCATCTGGGTTATTTACTGTAATTGGCACTGTAACTTCACCTCTACCTGAAGCATCTGTTATTATTTGATAGTTAGATTGTACAGTAATGCTTGGAGGAATTGGGGCATTTATCCCCTCCTCAATATTAAAAATTAATTTTGCGGTATTACTATTAAATGAACCATCGTTGAGTTGAAAATTAATAATATCTAAAGGACTACCAAAACGATCGGTATATGGATCGTACTCAAAGTAATCAGCTTCACTTAATAAAATCAAGACGGTAATCGACGATAAAACCCCTCCATTAGGACTGATTGATACATATTCTCCTGATTTTTTAAAGTAACCAAAATTGCCGTTTTTGGTAGGTTGAGTTATAAGTATTGATTTTAACTCATCATCCTGATCGCTAAATGCATCAATAAACTTACTTACTGGGAATCTTAGTGATACATTTTCTTCGCCTTGTACAATTATGTTTACCGCAGTTGGAGCAGAGTTATAAGTTGACATATTATTAAGTGAATCAATGTTTTTCTTTGAGAACTTTAGGGTGGTTTGTTTTATAAATTCATTATCCTTTACCACCGTAACTTTTTTAGTTTCCGCAGTCATTTTATTCCATTGACCATTGAAATTTAATCTAACATCCAAACTTGTAGCTATCATTTCGCTTAACTCATTGAAGTACGAATATCCAGAGTTTAATTCAACTTGATACGTCTCTTCTATATCATAAGTCACCGTGTTACCTGTTGCATCTATGTAAGATTTTGGTTTTAAATTATTCGCAATTTCCAATTTTCCACGTAAATAAGAGCATAAGAAGAATCCAAAGTTATTGAGATGAAATACTTGTTTAATAGGATAAATACTTCGGCGTATCAATTGAATACGTTTCTCAATAATTCCATTACCGCTTTTAAATATTATTTTTAGAGAACTCGTACCGAGATTTAATCCAAGAAATTCTAATAATAAGTTGAACTGAAAAATTCGAGAATTTTTACCAGTATAACTTTTCTTCATAAGAATTGTATTAGTCCCTATATCTGTAATTTCAACCACAAAATCATTTTTTCCATTCGAATAAAATGGAAAAATTACCAAACCATTTTCGGGAACATAGATTTCTGGAACCTCATAATCCAATAATTGAAGATCGTTTGTATCCATAAAAAAATAGGGCACTCTATTTTTTATAATATAGTACTCTGGTAGCACGAACTTTTCCACGGTTCTCCCAGTCTTAATTTCATTTTCCTTAACTACAATGCGTACTTTCCTTTGCAACTCTGTGAGATAAGTCACTTCAATAATACTTGGAACTGCAAAAACAGTATTGAAATAAACATCATACAACTTACGTAAATTGTGTGTAGCTTTCCCTTGAGCATCCTTACTCCAACTTTGTGTTGTTAATAGAATTCCATTGATATAAATATCAATTTGAAAATAGTAATTATTGCCTCGCGTTGATTTTATGATAATATCAGTATCATTACCATCAGCTAAAAATCTGTTTGCTCCAGGAGCTTGAATAACTTCTATCATGGTGTTAAATTTCCGTTGTTTTCTGACTGTTGCCTCTCTTTGATTAAATCTTCAATTTTACTAGCTTCTTCATATCCAAATGGAATAATCGGAGGCACTGGATTTTCTAAACGATTATTGATATTCATTAAAACGGTAAGCATCATCTCATTTTGTGAAGATTGTGTGTTTTGTTGTGGATTCTCTACAGCATTAGAGGTTGACGTTTTAGTCTGGTTTGCATATAGACCATTTTCATATCCCACGACACCTCTATGCACTTGCTGAATATGAGAGATTACTTGTGGATCTAAACGACGAAAAGTTGGTGCATCAATTACCATTTCTGGTCCTTTCTCCCCAGCTATATAATCATCACTAAAATATGTGGGAGAAGTAACTAGCTGTGTACTTGTAACGCCACCATTTTTTGCTATAAAACGACGACCATCGGTACGGGTTACATCAACCGTATCCTTATACAATCCTTTTTCCCTACCTTTTACACTTTGCTTTTTGGGTTTATCGATTTTTTTTATCGGTGTTTTTGCAATATTTTGAACTTGCTTAATACCCGATGCTACTGCTAAACCTGCAGCTACACCACCTAAAACAGTTCCAACAATAGGAATCTGTGCGAGAGAGTTGAATGCATTTACCGCAGATTGATACGTAGTGATTGTAGTCTCTGCTATTTTTGCAGCTTTCCATGCTGCGGAACCTTCATTAAACGCATCTGCTGCCATACCTAACGCACTGGTTATAGTATTTAGCTTTTGCGTTTCGGTCATTTCAGTCCATTTTACATCTTGCTTCTTAAGATCTTTGGATTGTTGTTGAAATGTTTGTTCTTGACTTTGACGTTGTGAGGCATGTCTATTTTTTACTGCGGTTATCTCTTCCTCGGTAGCACCAGCTATCCTTAAACGTTCTAGTTCTTTCCACTGTTCAATATCAAGTTCTTGTTGTGCGAGTAATTGGGCACGTTCCAACAGTAAAGTAGCACGCTCCTCATCCGTTTCGGCTTTATACGCTTCACGCTCCAAACGCAGTGCTTCCTGATTAACCCAGTTTTCTTCTTCTAATAACTGGAGACGGTCATTAAGTTCGTTTTGCTTCTGGACTCTAAGTCCGTTACGCTCTTCTAATTGATTGGCTTCAATCTCTTTGAGTAAGGTTTCACGCTCAGCAATCTTTTGTGCAGACAACAGTTTTTTCTCCTCTTCAGTAAGGATATATTTTTCTTTTTCTTTAGCATGCTTGATATCCAAAAATGCCAGATCCCGTTCTATCTCTTTCAATTCATTAGCTTCACGCTCTGCACGCTGTGTAGCTAAGAAATCTTGAAAATCCTGATTTTCTTTTATGTAATTTTCAAGTACCTTTTTTTGTCTTTTTTCGGCTTCGACCAATGCCTGTTCTGCCAGACCTGCATTCTTAAGGCGATTCGCTTCTAGTATCGCCAGCTTACGCTCCTCGGCAGAGATAAGATTACGCAACTCTTCCTGAGTCGCGCTATCATCAAACTGAATATTTAAAGCATCGGCACGTTTTTGTAGTTCCTGGAGCGTGAGTCTAGTTTTTTCTTTTTCACGCTCTGCATATTGTTCCAAATAATCTCCTGACAACTCATTGAGTGACGCCTCCACACCAATACGTTTGGTTTGATACTCCTGCAGCTGTTGTTGCATCTTGGCAATCTCATCCCCTGAAACCTTCTCCTCGCTAATTGTAACATTTTGAGACTTGGAAAAGGTGGTAGTAGTCTTGACAACATCACCAGCCTCATTAGTATTAGATAACTTACTCTGTATACTAGCAATGGTTCGTTCGTATTCCTTAAGGAGATCAGTTTGCTCCTTGATGGCTTTTTCATTTCTGAACTGAAGTAAGGCTTTTTGTGTTTCAAGAAATTGACGTGCCTTGTCTGCAGATATATCTAATGCATTACCATACTCATCAAAGGCAGTGATTGCTGTTGGGGTGATGGCGGCGATCTGACCTATTATCACCTTCATACGGTCCTGTTCATCTTTACTAAGCTCAGTTTTTTCTTTAAGATTCTCGTATTCATCGATAAGTGGGACGAGATTGTTTTGCAGATCTACTATCTTATCCCCTTGCTTTTCATACGAGGCCACGGCATTATCAGAAACCGATACTACCTGTAAAATGCCAGAGGCAACATTTTGTAAGAACTCCTGAAAACCACTGTTTACAAAGCGATTACCTATTGCATTAGCAATCTTATCAAATGTGGCTGCCAAATTTTCATTTTTCTTACTAAACTCAGCAGTTAAGGATGTACCCTCTTCTAATGCGCGACTGGCAATTAATTGTTTTGCTCTCACATTATCGGTGTTCTCTGCAATAGAAGTAAGTACCGCTACACTACGTGCGCCCTCTAAGCCAAGCTTATCCATTTTCTTGGTCATGACACTCAATCCTTCACCACCACCTTGAAGACCTTCTAAAAATAAAAGCAGTGCCTCGTTAGAATCCTTGGCCAATATCTCTGCGAATTCCTCTGTTGATTTGCGTGCAATCTTAGCATACTCAGCAGTATCAGAGTACATGTCAATTATTATTTTACTCATGGTTGTACCGGCAACTTCGACCGACTGACCAGCCTCATCAAACGCAGCCGCAAAACCGATTTGATCCTGTGCGGAAATTTCTGCCTGGGCAGATACCCCTGACAATCGTTTTAAATAATCAACCAAGTAGTCAGCCTGGTTAGATCCAGATGCTGATACCTCATTGATAGATGATCCTATCTTTTCCATCGCCCGACCAAAAGAATCTCCTTGCTTTGCGCCAACCTTATATTGCTTGGATAACTTGCCTATAAGGGTGACATTCTCATTGATATCTCCTTTAAGATCATCCCCAAGTGAAACACTAATTTTATCGGCTGTCTTTACAAACTCCTCGACATCCTCGACAGAATCTTTACCTAAACGTCCCGCCTCGGTCGCTAATGCTAGTAAAGCTTTGATTGGGGTACGGGTATCCAATAGCTTAAGACTTTCGGTTAGTTGATCAATTTCTGTTTTGGTGAGTCCTGTTGTTTTAGCAACATCAGATTGTGAATCTGATAATTCTGCATTCCCACCAGCAACTTTTTTTAATCCTTGATACAATGCCACAAGACCAAGCCCTCCTGTAATTACACTGAAAAGCCCTGAAAACTGAGATTTTATTTTACCTAATACGCCTGCGGTGCCTCGCATCTGCGAGCGCACGTTTGCCATTTGCTTATTTACCTTTTGCAGTTCGGCATTGTACTGTCTCCATTGTGGGGTATTGGGTGCAAAGCCAGACATAATCGATCGCAAACGCCTTTGCTCCTGAGATAATTGGCTTGTAG
Organism: Aquimarina rhodophyticola; assembly: GCF_042434915.1. Taxonomy (GTDB): domain Bacteria; phylum Bacteroidota; class Bacteroidia; order Flavobacteriales; family Flavobacteriaceae; genus Aquimarina. Next base: position 180,011 of record NZ_CP170198.1, on the reverse strand, counting down.
TAAGACTCGTAAGTCCAATCTGTTGACGTAGCTTGGATTGCTCCTCACTATTTGATTTAATAGCTACGTTGTTCGTTTTTATCTCTTGGGTAACTCGTTTATACTCGGCAGTTTCTTTTTTGCCTTGCTTGATGAGCTTAAGCTTTTCTTTACGCAGATCCTCGTTGGATTTGCGCAACTTGTTTTGTTGCTCTTGGAGGTTGCCGAGTTTTTGTTGAGCCTTATCACCGTTGATAACGATGTTTAATTCAAGCGTTTCATCACTAATACCTGCCATTACAATTCAATTTTATATTGAGCAGCAATAGCTTTGCGGATATCATGAGTGAAACCGTAGCGCAATTTGCCAACTACAACGTTGAACTGAGACCAAATAATGGTATTATGAACATTAAGTGAACGCTGCGCCTCACCGCGGATACGCTTCATGTCGACAAAGCGCTCACGCAAAGCGTGTACCAAGGTTAGATTACCTGATGTGACACTGTACGATCGATTGTTAAGCAGATCACTATAATCTGAATTTGCATTGGAGATTACTCTGGATTGCTTGTCAAAAATTTCCTCAGCTGCATCTGTAAGCACTTGTCTTATATAATGATCCTTGATGATATTTGCACCTGATCGGGACTGTAGTGTTGGTATACCGCTCATAATACAAGTATACTATGGCGAGATCGTTACTATATGGACATAAAAAAAGCCCCTGTATAGGAGCTTTTTGGATTATAAATCTTTTTGCATTGTTAACATCTCTGGATCGGTCTCCATAAAATATCTAAACCTGATACATTCTAAATGATCGAAGAATTCAAAGGGCTCACTAATCCACCAACGAAGAAAGACCCCTAAAAGTTTGATTTTTATAAATAAATTTTTCAAACTATTCCCCATGTAAAAAAATATTCAATATGATCAAAACGACCATCTCTATTGAAGCCGTAATAAAATCCTTCGTCCCTAAATTTCTGAAAGATACCTGATTGATATTCTAACACTTCAGGAGAGTTAATATATACTTTGCCCTTTGAAGAGATTTCTCTTAAAGACTTTAATTTTTCTAATAGATTTTCATCTATGATTTTAAAATTACTCATTGATTGAAGGTTTTTTCTTATTCAACATATGCAATTTGGTAAAAAATTCGCCTAATACAGTATAACTATAATAGATGCCGGTTCGCTCCATCTTATTGTCTGCGTAGTCACTGCTGTTATAGCCATGATACATACTGCTTAGATATTCTGTGAGCTCTTTGGGAGTACATTCTTCTAATAACTCGCTAACAATTTGATGTACTTGTTCTGGGGTGTTACTTGTTTCATTGATTTTACTGGACATAATATCTTTTTTTTAAAATACCCGCGCAGGTCGTCCAGTAAAATCAATAGAATTGAAGTACCACAGGGTTGAATACCTGTGAACCTAACGCGGGATTTAATAAATTTTTTCTTGAGTAGCATACTATTAATTTTACTTGGACACTTCAAAGATAATAAAAAATTGTTTACCAGTCGCCACTTTTTGAATCGGCTCCTTTATTTATTGCATCTTCTAACGACACAACTACATCGCTAGCAAAATTTTCTACATCCTCTCTAGCCGAGGCTGTAATCTTTTTAGGTTTTCCTTTTTTATTATAAAATGACCAATTTAAAAAGCCGCCTCTTAATTGGAAGTCTCCGACGTTAGTAGCTGAATTATTAGCTGCAGGGGGCATGCGTTCAAGAGTTATGTCAATTCGTAATTTATCGTCTTTAAAGCGTATTTCTAGCAAATATTGAATATCCCAATAGAGTCGCTGACCCGTATTATTGACTTCAATTTGGTTTACTTGGTACAGCTTATAACTAAGATACTCGCCGTCGATGCTTGAAGTTTTATTTTCTTCAGCCTTGTACTGCGTGTATTCACCCCATTTTTTAATTTCGGTATAAAGATCTGCGGCAGTCTTGTCGGGAAAATCCTTAACCACGAATCCATTAAAACCCTCTGGAGTGATTTTGAATTTGTCAACTTTTTGCTGTGCAATTGCAAGCGTGCTAATTAAGAGCATTGCTAGTGTAATATAATTTTTCATATTTGTGTGATAATTGATTAAGTATCAAAGATATGAAATTAACTTTTGCTTTCTGCAATTACACTTAAGTCCCACCCATTGGTGTGGTGATAGTTCTCTACTGGCAAAATTGATAAGGTTTGTAATTGAAAATCGATCAACGTACACTTGCTGTCAACATCGGATTTGAGAAAACGAATGCGTTTCTCAAATTTCATTATGAGTGTTTGGGTAGTGATAAAAGTGTCTAAATAATGTTCATTGCCGGCTCTGGAGTCAAACTTTTTGACAATCATAAAAGCAGTGGTGTTTTTATAAGTAGTGAGGTCCTCGTTACCGCTTTTTGGTTTTGCGCTTGGTAACAATCCTATAAGCAAAAAGTCTTCACTTTTGAGAGTGCCAGCGATTCTCGCAAATCGATCATCGCTCGATAGCAACTTTACGTGGGTAATTTCTGGGATCGCCTGTTTTGTTTCATCAAGAAACGCCTTTAGATCTAGTATTTTTAGCATTTTTCTTTAGTTTAAGTACTTCGTTATGTTTCTGGACCATGTAGACCAAGGCATCATATAGGTTTTGGTTTGCTACCTTTTCCATATCACCAAAAACACCAGATTCTGCCAGTGTATACATGGCGCTTAACATACCTATGCTTTTACCATCTGATTCACTATTTTTTGACGGTATGAAGAGCACCGAGAGATCGACAGTGTGACCACCACCGATATCCAACGCTCTATTTGTAGCTATCCACTCTTGACATCCTTGAAAAAATAAATACACTCCGTAGCGTTGTGCTAACGACACCAAACTAAAAAGCGCTGCTTTACGATCTTTGGAATTATTGTCTAGGGCTTCATCTTTTGCTGTGTACAAAGTCGCTACCAAGTGATTGAGGTAATATTCGTCTTTGGTTTTGGCATAATCGATATAGGCATTGAGCGCCTGAATGTATTGTCCAAATTTAAGATCGGTAAGCGCATCTGCAGGACCAGTATACATATGTTTTTGGATCTCAATAGATGGAATTTTGTTATCTATATTGTCAAGCTTCACCGTTTTGAAGGCTTTACCATCCTTTTCATTCGTATCAAAAAAGCAATCCATCAATTGAGAGATTCGATACACGTTTTCGCTTACTGCATCTGCCTGTTCGTTTTGCTTACTTACATCCACCTTACGAATTAAATTTAGTAAAACATAAGTAAGTTGCACTCTAAGCTCACCATAACTAATCTCTTTATTAGTGAACTGCAAAATCAGTGAGCAGAACGCAATGTACTGCTCGACGGTCATTTCTGATATTTCCTCTGGAAACTCGATAACCGTGTTTTTAGATGGGATTTCGATTTTATGCATCTTTGATCACTAAGGTATTTTTTTGAATTTTTAGCATATTTTTTTTTAACTCCTCGCTGTGTTTGTTGTCTACGATGTGCTTAAGCTTGTGATTGGTCGTTTTGGCTTTGGTAATGGATTTTTTACCATTGAATCCCATAATTTTCTTGGTCGTTAGCAGCGACCCGGCTGTCTTGAGCATATTCATCTTGGCTTTTTCTTTGTTTTGATCGAGATGTGCGTTGATGTTTTTCAGTCCTTCTGCGAAAAACTTTTCCTTTCGTCCTTTTTTGGTAAGATTTTGATAAAACCATTTTTTAAGAATTGAATAATAATATTTGACAAAAAATTTCATAGGTGTAAATTATAGAGATACGTGTTTATTTTCTTCTTTGAGTCCGGACATGGGATCACGTTCTATACGCGTGGCAGTCATCTTAGCATAATGATCTTCTAATTTTATGAGATATGCTTCACCCTCAGCTTTATGACTTTGCATTACTTCGACTCTGGCTTTGGCTTTCATCGTTGTATTCTCCTGGTAATTGATTTTATCTGGAAACATCTCGACCGGGAATGTTTTATATGCCTTAGCTAGCGTTAGATACGCCACTGCGTTACGAATTAACTCAAGCAATCGTTGTTCGTTTTTATCATTGCTTGGGGTGCCTGCTAGGATCGCCGCTTTAATTGCGTTGAACTTAGTTTCCTGAAGAATCGGAAAAATATACTCCAACTCGATCGTGTTCATGAAAGGGACCATTCTGTAATAAAGCTGGCCACTTTTATTGATGGAAAATACATCATCAAAAATCGCGGTGTTATGAATGAAAAGTTTTTTGGATTTTTTATAAGCCTCTGAGTTTTTCCAAACTTCAATTTCTGAATCATCCAATGTCTTAATTAAATGATCCAGTGCTTTATATGCTTTTTTGAGCTGAATAGCGTTGTCACGGTCAATTTGCCACTCCCAAGGGGTAGTTTGATCCCCCGTTCGATTGTTCTTACGCCCAGCATTCGTGTGAATTAGATCACTGCTTTGTGAGTAGCTGTGATACGATATTAATAGCAAGTAGGCCTGAATCAGAGCTATCACTCTATCGAGTAGCTTCGTTTGTGTTTCACTTAGCGTAGGCGCCGAATAATCACCAGGCTTTAAATCTGGATTATAGGTATACAGAGCCAACTCATAGACCTCTGATCCTATGTAATCAATTAAATAGGGAGTTTCTAGTTTAATATCGGTTATTAAATGATCAAACTTAAAATCGGCATCGGTAAAACCGAGTACTCTTTTTACTTCATCATCTCCGATACTATCTTTATTGAAAATTATATCCATTATATAGGAGTTTCGTTAGTTACACGTTTACTCTCGGTAATATCCTGCTCACGCTCAGCATTAATATGGTAAAATCCGACCTTTATATTTTTACCAAATTTTGCTTTGATAGCATCGTTAAGGGCTTTTGTTACGTAATATTCGGCAATCATGACAGAGGTAAGCTGATGAATTTTTAATGCGTACAACTGCTCCGATCCACTGTCACTTTTACCGTCTGCACCTACGTTCGCAAGTGCCGCGTGTAGTCCTAATGATGCAACTACTGCAAAATCTGATTGAGTAGCAATATCAAGCTGCGCCTTGACGTAATCTTTTACCTTTTGTTCTATAGGAGTGATTTTCCAACCAAGCTCCACCATAGATCCGCCTATCATTTCAGTTACCGTCTCGTTATGCCAAAATTTACCTACATTTTCGACTCCAGATAAAAGTTTGCTAAGCCCTTTGAATATTTTGTCTTTGAGATCATCCAACATACTCTCGGTGTATATTTCACCATCTTTAAGATTATTTTGTATGATTTTGCGTTTTTCATCCCAATATCGTTTTGGTGACGTTATATGCCACTTGATATTAAGACTATTGTTGGTCAAGGCTTCAATTATCTTAGGTATTGATGTAGATCGCTTAATCCAAGGTAACGCTCCGTAGATCTCTGGCATTGAGTAGTGTTTTATTCCGAATGTTTTACGTACCGAATAATGCACTGCAAGTGGATATTTAAATGGCTCAAGCTTGCTGAACAATGGATATACTTCGTATTCCTCTTCTTTACCAGATTTAAAATCGCCAATTACTACATGAGTCGGTTTTTTGGCTTTAGAATTTTTTCTATACGCCAATCGACAGTTACTCGTATCTAGTGTTTCGATAAGTGCTAATGAGGATTGAGAGCCGATTAAATTAGCACGATCTCGGTAAACTTTTGAAAATACAGTATTGGTATTATAGTATTGTGAAGCGTTATGATGAAGCTGTTCTTCAAAGTCAATACCTTCTAACCATTCCAGTATTTTTGAATCCTCGGCTGGTTCTCTGGAGTATTGTTTCCCATCTTGTTTTGTGATGTATAAATAAGGCCCTTGTTCAATTAGAAGCTCAACTTTGCGATTCTGTATACGCGGCGCGAGGTGATTGGGATACAATGTTTCGATGATCTTATCTGGAATATCATTTTGAGAGCCAAAGGGGATCACCTTAAAATCTCCGAAATCCAACGTATTCTCATGCCAATCTGTAAAGGTGTCCTTATTCTCGTCAGATCCAGTATTGGAATTACGACCTGATATCTCAAAGTAACTGACCTTATGATCATCTAAAGCTATATAATCCTTAGTATTAAGTTTAACTACGCTCATTATAAAGATTGATTTTTTTGTTATTTACAGCCATAAGTAGTGGTATGTAACAGGACCTATGCTCATTAGTAGCAACATTTGTGAATTGTATACGGTGCTTTGCATTGAGTCCAGTAGCTGCTCTACTACGCAGCACCGCCTTACTTACGTAGGACACTGTACCATCAAGCTTCATATAAGTAAATGAGAACGTGTTGCCCTTACCTGTAATGAGCTCCATCAAGCTTATAGCTTCCTCATAGCTTGTGTAGTGTCGTGGATTCATGTAACAATGATACCTCTTGCCTCATTAGTATATATGGACACCCTCTGAGACTCTGAAAACGCTAGAAAAATTATTTTTTCTAACAAAATTCACCGTCATATCTCTAAAAAATCCAAAAAAATGCAATTGCATTTTACAGGTAGAGCGTGGCGCTATAATTTGTTTCTCCCTATATCTTTAAGTGACTCGAAACAGGGTTTAATATTTGATTTTCAAACATTTAAATATTGAACGATTTTATAAATGGTCGAATAAGTTGCAAAACAGAAGCGTATACTAACAAAAAACACCCCGTTAGAGGTGTTTTGGAGTAGTTTAAGAGGTTGGTTAATGTATTCCAGGGTCGGCAGAGGGTGAAAATAGTAAGGAATTACCCTCAAGTTTTTCGAGCCATTCGGGACGGCAGACTAAGTACTTTAGACCATCACTCATGTTAGTAGAGGCAAGCAGTAACTCTTCATTATCCGTTTTTTCGGAAGACTTATCTTTATGGATTGTTTTTTGACCTTCTTTGTTTTGCTTAACTATTACTTTGGCTTGCTCCATACTACCCTTAAGAACAGAACATTCTGCACGATCAATCAGTAACAGAGGTAAGTCTTTATTGTTGTTTTTGATTAACATCTCCAACATCAATTCGTATTCTGTCTGTTGATAGATAGTACCTTGATTACGGCTCATAAGCTCGACAGTCCAACCAGTAGCTATTTTGTTTACATCCCACTCGATAGCCTCCTTTATTTTTGAAGCATGATCTTCACCAACGCTTTGCATTTTATTTGCGGCCCGGTCATGATACAATTTGAAATGTTTGTTTCTATGATCTTTAAAAAACTCTCTAAACTTCTTGCCTAAAGCTGGCAAAAACTCAGGGGGTAGCGTGTAAAATTCTTTTAACACTCTATAAATCTCAGCGCTCTCAGGTTGACCTATGACAAGTGAACACATTTTACCCGTGTCCAAGCCACCTTCTAAGTGTTCGTGGTGATTTACATATTTTAAATCCAGCGAGCTTCGATCTACATCTTTCCCATCTTTACTTCTCGAATACCTGGTGTAGTTATAGCCATTAGCATAAAAGTTAGTTCGTGACAGGTTAGGATAGAACATTTGCCCTTTTTCCAGCTTTGGTAGAATTGAGAAGATTGCAACCATCACTTCTCTAAAGTTCATGGTTTTAAGGATAGTATAAAAATACTCTGGACGCAGTATATCAATATTTACAAAACTACTGCCTATATAGAAAAATGTTGAACCGCGACGGGCCTTTTTCAACCGAGCCTCCCATCGAGCAAGATTTTTATTGATACGCTTAACTTCAATAAAATCGTTGTTTTCCTGAGCGTTTACTTTTTCAATATTTAGGGTGTTGACAATATCAGCGCAGTAAATTATTGTTTTTATCTGCTTGGGATCCATATTCTCCTTACGCTTCAAGATCCAGTCATGCTCCCCGTGATTTGGGTTCGGCATATCTGAGGTAAAGGTCGTTCCCATATAATAAGGTGAATGACCAAATCTCACAAACTCTCCACGTAAAGCAGGTGTCAGTTTGTTAATCTTTTTTTCTGCCTGGTACTTGATCTCATCGCCCACGATATGCTGATAGGAATCACCTGCGCCCGTGGAAGGTCGATCCTGTGAGATAAGTTTGAAATGTGTTCCGGTAAATACAGTAATTGTATGTTTCCAACTAATAGGCGGTTTGTAAGGCCCTGTATAACCTTTAGGATAAAACTTTTTAGGAGGCCTGGTACCAACCACGAAGTGAATCCCTTCAATCCATCCGTTACGCTTCCAACCTTCGATTATGGAGGGTAAGACGTTTTTAAGCGCATTCATATAGGTATCACTGGAGATCGCTATATAACAGCCGGGCATGTCATAGCATATATCTATTAATCGCTTTGCTATGATATCAGTAGTTTTACCTGTACCACGACCTAAAATAGCTACAAGATGCTGCGGAGCTATCATACTAATAAGCTGTGACAGCCAATTAGCGAATAGCTTTTTAAGACTATCTGCGCCTTTTTTAATCTTCGGACGACGACTCATTTGGGTTGAATAAGATTTGAGGCTCTATGGCTGCATCACGTTTTAAGTCCAGCGCTTCTGCTTGAGTGAGCGGCATACCATCGATCATTTTTGCAATTTCGCTACGAGATACTGGAGGCATCCCTATATCCTCTAATTTGTTCGTGTATAGAACCACACGCTTTTCGTAAAACTCTGCGGGAATTTCGTCTTTTTTATCACTGTAAGCTCCGCGAAGAGTAGCAGCTTCCTTCCAGATGTCTTTAACCTTATGTAATTGATCAGGTGTGTCTGCCGTTTTAAGCAGTAAGAGCGCTAATTTATCAAGGCGTTCGGCGTAAATATTGGCCCATGCTTCCTGCGATACATCGTTATCCAAATAAAAATAATTAATAGCATCTGCATAGATGTGCTTTGCCTTGTATCGGCTCATCTCCGGATAGGTAGCGATCAGATTCTTTATAATATCATGCTCGAGCATCATGGTGTGATGCCAACCGTATACTTTTTCTAACTGTTCAAGATAAATGACTAATTCCTCGGGCATTACTTCGTTTTCACGCGTCTCTACCCAACGTCTAAGCGTATCAAGATCTACGTCGAGAAGTTCTCTTTGTACATTCATATTCCGAAGATTTCTGTTTTAGAATCATTAAAAGCACGGATACGTTCATTGTTTTCATACATCTGAATCGCAGTGATATTACCTCCAGCAACTTGATTTAGTAAGGCTTCGTTTTTATCGATCTCTTGTTGATCTATACCACGACGATGCGCCAAATACACTTTGGATTCTTTATTGCGCCAAGCAGCTATGAAACTGCGGTAATCAATATTAAGCTGCAGGGCAATTTCTTTGAGTAGTAGGTTATGTGCAGAAAGCTCTGAAACCATTTCCAATTCATCATCAGAAAGGTCCAGAGCATGTGTTTTTCTGTTTTTTAAAACCTTCACAGTTATCTTTTGGCTAATTCCTGCTCTGCAACAGTTAACTCAAGTTCATACTTTTCTAGTAACTCCTGAGATTTCTCACGATCTGCATCACTTCTTTGTTTATCAGTTGCCTTCTTTTTGTTACGGCTAACATTTGTTTTGATATTACTTATCTTTTTACTCAACTCCTCTGTGCTGATCTCTGAAATTTCTGTAGCTAAATTTTGCTTAGTAAAAATCTCATGCTTACCTAATATTTGTTGGTTCTCCTGATAATACTCCAACTCATCCCATATCAATTTGTTTTCTATATAATTATCCTTTACCGTAGCAGCTATTGCTGCAAGTTCTTCTTGCTTAGCTTTTTCAAAAAGAGAAGAATGTGCTGCTCTGTATTCGCTGTAAGCTGTGATCATATTGGCTACCAGAATCTTAAATACATCCGGACAGTTTTTCCATCTTAAGAACGGAAACTGCTCATACAATCGAATCGTATTTTTAACTTCTGCGGGAGCATGAGTTAATTGTTCTATACGAATTTTTGAAGCTGTTGCAAGTATACCATCAGACAGCGTACTGGCTTTTTGATTCTTGAACTCAACCTTCTTTTCTTCAGCTAACCGGGACGCAAACTTTTTAAGTTCGTGATACGCAATCTTTTTATTAGGATTAAAAGCAAGGATCAGATCGTCCAACGATTTTTTAACAGGAGTTAGCTTAATCACCTTTTTGCCTGTTATAGATTTAATAGGTTGTGAGGTATAAATTAAAATTTCACGCTCGGTAATTCCCACAACTCTACCTATCTCATAATACATCTTAGCGAGATTTTCTCTGGAGTTAATCATACGATTAAAAGAATTTTGAACCGCTAAAGATTTGCCAATCATTTTATTATATAGATTTTTTCCCCCAGTAAGAGAGCGATCATTTTTTAAATAATCGATAACATCGTTCTTAGTTGTTGCCATGAGTTTTAGTTTTGATTCCCTAATTTGTTGACTGCAAAATAGCATGCAATTGCATCCTATATATGGACAATCCACAGATGTAAACAGCATGTGTTTTCTTTTTTATTTTGATTAAAAGAACAAGAGAGGCAAAAGGAACTAAAAAAGTGCCTTAAAATCGTGCATTCGTGCGCAAACCACTTAAAGTACTAATAACCATATAGTTATATCGCACGAAATTGCGCACGATTTTGTGCGGATATCGTGCAAAACGCACGAAATTGACCTATTTTAACACAGAAAATCCTGATTACTTCTCGGTAATCAGGATTTTACAACCATTATTAAATTGTTTTTAACTTCTGGATCGTTCTACAAAAACGTGATCTCCTGCTCCTTGATCAATTGCCTCAAAGGTGATTTGTGTTCCCGCTAAACCTTGCCAGTCAACCGCACCTGCTAAAATAAAATTTGCAGCTGAAGATGCAATTGTCGCCGGATTAGTACCACCACTACCCAGTAAAGTGTATTGAAGGCCTGTTGTGGCATTTAAAATATCAGTTATACCAATAGCAATAGAATTATCCTGTAATTGATATCTACCGGATCCCGCAGCCACATCTACCGTAGTCGCATCTGCAGCTACAGCGTTAACCGTTGCAAAGGTTACAGTTCCCGAATATCTACCCGGTACGGATCTACTTTTTTGGAATTGCTGAAACTTCACCAAGTTGGAAGTACTCTCATTATTGTTGGTTCCCTCTACCATTAAAGATAGTGGTGTACACGGAGTACCATAAAATCTGTAATAAGGCACATCACCATCGCAAGCACCAATTTTGAAACCTATGGCTAAGTTTCTGTTGGTCATATTAGTGATGAACTCATCGAATTCTAAGGAGCTACCCGGATGTGAAAATTCTGGTAAAGATGTAAACGACACAGCATCCTCTTCACCTTCACTGGTTACTGGTAAACTAATCGTGCTCGCTGTCGCTTCGATGATCGTTGCATATTTACCTGGCTTCATCTGTATATCGCCCACCATAAGCACGCCTTTGCCGTCACGGCTGGGCCATATAGCTACATCAGCTAAATCGATCACAACAACCTCTTGGCTTTTAGCTTGTGGCGCACCACCACCAGGCTTTTTTCTTATATTTACTTTAACGTATGACATTGTAAAAATATTAAAAAGTTAATAAAATAACACCCCTTATAAAAAGGGATACAATAAGCTACCCGCGGTTCTGCTCTACGAACTGATCCCCGTTATATACCACAGTAATGAACTTGTCAACGGTTAAGGTGATTGTTTCAGAAATAAAGAATTTACCTCCACTAGCAATAGTCGTAGCGTTTGTACCGCTGCCACCTGTAATCGTATACACTTCATCTACCACTGCATTTTCAATGTCTGTAAATGCAGTTGGTGTTGTATTAGCTTGTGTAATAAAGTTAGTTCCCTGTAATGCATCTGCTGTAGTTGCATCTGCTGCAAGTTGCACATGTGTCACTTGCTCTATGTCTGTCACTAATTTACGTTCTACCTCTATAAACTTGCCGCCCGGAAGTGCATTAAGCACCAAGAGATTACCGTTAGCTAACGGAAAGTCAACACCGCCTTTAAGCACAATACTTTCAGTGTTTTTCACAGTTGATACGTTACTATCAGCATTTCCTAATAGGTATACTTTTTGACCAACGGTTGCGTCTTTAAAATCAGTAATATTAGTAGCCGAAGTGTTACCCGAACCAATCACTAATGAATGATGCGTAGCTAAAGAAGGTATAGCTGTATCAGCAGGAACAGGCACATACGTATCTGTTAAGAATTCTACATCATTAGAGAAAAATAATTGGTTCTCATAGCTGTTTGTAGCTACATCAAACAGTTTACGACCAAACATTGCGATAAAGGTTCCTAGTTTATAGTCTCCAAAGACATCAATATCTCGCTTGTTTTTTTCAAATTGTAAGAATCCATCCTCTCCTGGCTTATCAGTTAAACCATATTCATTATCCTTAGTTGTGATATAAATTAAGTTTTGACCTTCTAATTGATCATAGGTTACTATTTCTATGTTTTTAAAGCCATCAACATAATCGATATCACCATCATAGTTCTTTTGTACTCCTTTTTTAAGCTCACGTGCATCATTATATTTACGTTTCCAGTAAGGAGAGCAAACGATTTGCAGATCTGGAAGAATACGGATCTCATATGGTAGTTTCTCTACCATTGAATTTAAATATTCATAAATGTTTTGCTCGGTTGGCTGTCCCATTTTGAACGGACGGTACTTGACGCCTCTAGCTTTATGAATATGCTTTAACAATCCATCAAAGTTATTCATGTAACTTGCCGGAGTATCACGATCAGGATCTTTAAAATATACTCCTCGACCCATCACAATTTTATCCTCCTTACGCGCTTCTTTCATGATTGCAGCGACGAGATATCGTACAAAAGTCTCTTTATATGGATTCGATCCAGCTATACCCAGTTGTTGGAAGTTTTGTAAGTAGGATTTTTCCAGTAACTTAAGCTTATACCCTTCAAAAGTCATGTCGATCTGGATGTCGCGTACTTTCGCCTTCTCAGCATCGAACTTGGCTTTGTTTTTGGGTAAATACTTTTTCTTAAGCGATTGTGTAATTTCACCGGTTGTCAGGGTAGTCCAAACCAACTCATCGGAAACTCCAGAAATCATTTTCATGTATTTCTTCATCTCCAAACCATCAAGAAGCGTATGCTTAATCTCTTTGGTATGTTTTCTGAAATAATTTTGAATATCCTGATTCAGCTTATCAATATTAGCTGTATCGGTCCAATCGGTAGCTGCTTTAATCTGATCAATCGGATTGCCCAAACTAGCTTCTTTTGCTGCCTTATTCCAAGGACGACCTTCAAAAGCATTGTAATCTACATCCTGCCCAAATAAATGTGTAGCAGAGTGCTTGTAACTGTGTGTATTCATGTTTGCTTTGATTTTTTCAGGCACCTCGGCAGTAGGAAGTATTTTAAGCTTCTCTACATCGGCAGCTAATTTTTGATTAGAAGCCTTGAGTTGCTTATTATCTTTTAAGACCGCATTGATTTTTTCCTGCAAACTGGAATCTGCATTAGGCAAAACCGTCGACGGATTCTCCTCGTCCGTATCTTCAACTTCTTTTGCAGCAGGCTCAATACCTTGCTCCTTCATAAACGCATCGATAGCTTTGTTTGAAGCTTCGACTTCTTTAGTTGCTGAGGCGCGTTTATTATGCTCCGTCTCAAATTTTTCAGCGAACCCATCATGTAACGCGTTCACTGCTGTTTTTTCTGCATCAGTAAGATTCACAGGTTCATCGGCCTTAATTTCCCGACCCAGAACTTTGTTTACCGCTGATAGAATTTCACTCCATTTCATTGTAAAAAATTTAAATTAGTAATTGGTTTAAGTATTCATAAACGCTTGCATAGCCGCAAGCTCTTTAACTTTTTGTATTGCTGCATCCCGATTGCCAATCTCATCGGTGAGGCCAATATCCACAGCGTCCTCGGCATAAAACATTCCACCAGTTAACAAGCGATCAACCGATAAGTCCAGTTTTTTACCTCTAAGGGCTTTTACATTATCTTGAAATTTTATTGCAAGCGGGTTAAGCGTAAGTTCTTTAAGAAGTTCATAATTGCCCTCAAGAGCATCTCTGATATCTTTGCTTTTATCGGGAGATTGATCTGCATACACGTTGTGCTCAACAATTCCCGCCATTTCGTATGCTTTTTTATAATCAAGGAAGGATGCCAACACCCCGATACTTCCAAATGCTGAGCTGATATCATTCTCGGCCATTACATAATCGCATCCAACACCAATCCATAAAGCAGCAGATGCGCAGAAATCACATAATGCAACAACTGGCTTCTTTTTATTTTTTAGAAAATCTAAATATGGAGCCACGGCACTTACTGCACCGCCACCAGAATCGATTAGAAATATCATCCCTATAATATTAGGATGTGCATCAAAGTACTTGGCAAATGCTACCAACTCATCTGCGCCCCAGCAATACCGGTTACCGTATTTGATCATGTTGCCGGTAATACTAACAATCCCAATACTACCTTCTGGTATTTCTTGTGGATTGGATCCCGTGACAGGAAGCCCATCATTATTTACCACTTCACGAATGGCTGATTGTATTTTTACTTCTTTGGATTTGATGTTACCTGAAAGGATATCATTGGCAAGTTGTAGATTGTAAAATCCGGTTAAAGGATCAATAGCCCATAACCCTCTTCTAATCTCGCTGGCGGTTTTTGAAAATAACATTGCATCGTGTTTAATATCTACAATACAATGATAGGTGGTAGGGGTAAATTATAAATAGACAGTATAAATGGTAAGAGAGGAAGTAAAAGTTTTGAATACTGATTAAATATTTAATTTTTCATCAAAACGAATGAAAATCGAAGTATAATTTTAACATTTATAAGGACAAACTAACGGGATAAATTATAAAGCATTGTAAATCAGTTCAGTATGTTTCTTTTTAGCTCTGTGACACCGTTTTTTCCATGCTTCTAAATTCTTATCAGTGTATAAAACGTTATTTTTTTCGCAAAAACGTTTTATAGCTCTCGTTCTTACTCTATAATTTTCTGTGCACCTTTTTCCTGTTCTTTCTCTTTTCAAAGAAACTTCATGTTGTGATTCTGCTCCCGCCACATAAGCAAGTAATTCCCTTTCAAAAGCAGCTTTGAATCTCAATTCAATTTCTTTAATTGCATTTTCATCCAATCCCATTAATGCATATCTCCCCTCTACGACATTTTTGAAATTACTACCAGCTGTTAAACTTACTTCTATAAAAAAAGTCATCCCCTTTTTTAAAACTTCTGGTTTATTGGCTTTCGATAATTTCTCATAAACAAATATTCCGAACGGAGAAAACATATCCACGTAAAAAGGTTTAGCTAATGAACCGTTTGACAATAGATGTTCCTTTGTATTAAGCTTATTACCAAAATATGTAGCCAGATATTGAGGGAGTGGAAAAGGAAGTATTTGACGATTGTTACTCATAAGCTTTAACTACTTAAAAATACTAATATTTTTACTTTATATAGGTTAGTATTTGTAATATAATTAACATATAAATGTTTATAAATGAAAGTTACAAAGTAACCATTAAAAGAGCCCCAATCACCCCGATAGAAACTCCAGTACCAAACCACAATAGTTTACCTGATTTTTTTTGTTTGAGTAGCGTCTTTTCGCTTTCCAAAATTCGAGTGCTCACTTTAATTTTTTCTTGTAAAAGCGCGTTCTTTTGCTGTTCGGTTTCAACTAATCCCTCAAGAGTATTTACTTTTTCCAAAAGTATAGAGTTTTTTAATTGCTCAGCTTTAAGTTCGAACTGATTTTTGAAACTCTGCTTTTTGCAGATATTATAATCCATGATAGCAAGACTAATGGAATCCATTACACTCTCACTAATTAGTACCGCATTTTTATTTTGATGTATTGTCTTTTTTAAGAACCAATCCTGAGAATAACAAGAAACGCTCATTAAAATTGCCAGCATGATATGCATTAATTTTTTCATGTTGTAGTTGTATAATGTTATGTAGTTTTTTGTTCTCAGTGTCCTGAAGCAAGACAACGCTGTCGTACTTACGCTCAAGTGCTTTCAGCTCATTTACTGCCTGAATCTGTTCTTTAATTAAAGACTCGTATTTTTCCTCTACAATCTCTAGTTGTTTTGTATCTGATTTAACAAGACTATTTAGATATGCTACAGCTTCATCTTTATTTATTAATGATAGAAAAATATTGATAATCAACAACCACGCAAGCCAAAACCAAAAATTACTGAGTAGCTTTTTCATTCTGCTAAATAATTTAAATGATCAATCCGCGACTTTATCACATTCCGGCGGTTATAACAGTAGGTGCGATTGAGTTTTCGTTTTAACATAGGCACGTCATTACAAGTCATTACCTCATTAACAAATGTCAACGGCAACTCATCAATAATATCTTGTAATGGAATCTGTGGTTTCATAATCATCAATTTAAGTCAACATAACTCCCTGTACTGTAATACTCTGCTTTTTGGATATGCTTTAATAGATACCTGGTTAGATTGATTGCCACCTAATACATATATCCAACCCACGTTTTCTCTTATATAAAAACCCACATGTCCCTGCCAGCTATCAGGAGAGCCACGCCAAAAAACAGCAATATCTCCAAGCTTAGGTTGTGATGTTTGATTCCCTATTTTAAGCCAGCTTCGCGCCGTTAATTTATTTGAATATGGCAAACCGGCTTCTTTGCAACACCAGTTAATAAAAGCTGCACACCATGCGGTTTCATCTTTTAATTTAGCCCCATCAAATCCCGTCTCGTTAAAGTATTTGAGCACCTCGGGGTTGTCTTGTTTTCCAACAATCTCCTTTATTCCTATTTGCGTTAATGCTACTCGTAATGCTTTCATGACTTCGTTATATGAGGGCTTACTTTTTGTTGTGTTGGAATCGCAAGCTTGTTCCTAAAAAATTTATAAGAAATACCCGCTATGACCACTGGTACCAA
This sequence comes from Aquimarina rhodophyticola, assembly GCF_042434915.1. GTDB lineage: Bacteria > Bacteroidota > Bacteroidia > Flavobacteriales > Flavobacteriaceae > Aquimarina. Next base: position 163,139 of record NZ_CP170198.1, on the reverse strand, counting down.
AACAAAGAAGAATAGTTTATTCTCTACATGAATTAGTTGCCATTTAAACTCCATTTTATCTAGGAATTCATTTACCCAAACAATTACATCATGATCAAAGGAGTATACAATAAACGAAAGCCCTATATTTATACAGTAATCCATCCAGTTATCTTTAAAAAAATATACTGGATCAAACGATCCATGGATCAATCCCTTTCTCTTTTTTAACCTATAATCGATCAGTTTAATAATCGTTATAATTAGTAAAGAGAACCCAAACCCTTTTAAAATCTCCATAATTTCTATTCAATTTTTGTTGCTAAAATCTTTTATAAAACGTTCTGTATCTCTTTTAAAATCATCATGTTCCTCCATAAAACTTCTATGTTTATTAAGTTCTTTATTGATTTCTTGAATCTTGGTATCATTACGTTTCCACTTTTCATTTTGTTCCTCTTCATGATCCAAAGCATCCTTAGTTGTATAAGCATCATCTTGCTTATCACTTATTTTCTTAAGCTGTTCTGCAAATGATTTGATGGTGAACTGTATCTCTAAGAGTAATACATTTTGCTCTACTTGCTTTGGTGTCAAACTTTCTTTTTGTTCTTTCCAGAAATCAGTAAAATAAACAGAGAATAATAGAAAACCGATCATCCAAATTTCTTTAGCCTCGTACCACTTTTTATCTGTTTGTCTTGTAGTCATAGGTTTTAAACTTTAAAGATTAGTTTATACGTTTCCAATAACCTGTACCATCAACTTGATCATCTGGTGCATACCAGGTAGGATCTGTTCCAGTCTCGGTGGCATCATACCAGTATAATCTTGATTCTGATTTAACTAATCTTATCTCTCCGTCAAAAAGAATCGCTTGTGATTTGATTGTCAAATTTGGTATGTTGAGTGCTGGGGATCTAAATCTTTTAGCCACAGCATTCCAATCATCACTATCTCCTCCTCCCGAATACACCGTTCCTCTAAACCAGCCATTTTTAAATCTAAAAGTATTACTCCCCAAAGAAGTATAATCATCAACAACTGGTCTAAAACTATTTCTATCAATCACAAATCTATTTTCTTCAGAATCTGTATAGTTATTCCAATTAAGATAATATTGTCCGTTTACCCAGTTGAATGTAAAACCGTAGTTATTCCCGTTAAAAGATGACGTAGATTTAAATGACTTGGTTACTCCCAAAGTGCTAGACATCAACATTTCTTTATTATCGATCACTAAATCAACATTTTTCTTATAAAGGTTCGAACCATCTGTTAAATCATCTGTATCAAAGGGTCTGCTTTCAAACTTAGTTCCATTTGCAATAAGAATATTCTTATTAGTTGGTGTTGATGTTTGTATGTCACTTAACTCACTTAGTTGCGATGCACCTTGAGTTCCTCCCGAGGTAGAAAAAAAATGTTCCCTATCACTTGATCTTAAATTGAATGAAATATTGGTATATTCTGGTTGTATTATAGTAACATCCCCATTGACATTAGAGGTATAATTAGTTATTGTACCAGAACTACCCGATGCATTGAGATCTATAGTTTGAGCAACAGGGGCTTTAAACTTGCAGTTAATAAATTTGGTAGTCCCTCTATGTCCTAAATACATAAAAAGCTGTCCCGTTGTATCGTCGGTTACAAAATTTACATTCTCAAAGACAAAATTAGCGTTAACTCCATCTGGCGTTGATAAGAGTCTCGTTTTCTCCCCCGATCCTCTATAGGTATTATTTAAATAACCTTTATTTTCATCAATATTAGAAGGAACGTTAACAGTAGAATTTTTGACAGTTATCGTATGAAAATCACCAACGCCATCTGTAGGATATTGAGATAATCTAAAATCCAACCATCCATTTATTTTAATACCATCTATCGTAAATTTTTGTGGAAAACCTGCATCAACAATCAACGATGTTGAATATTCTTCGTCAGTTAGATCGGTTGCATAAACAGCCCAACCTACATTATGTCGATAAATATCATTAGCCTTTGCGCCCTCGACTCTGTTACCTCGATAATAGCCTTGAAACGGGGTACTAGTGTTAGGCACTATTTTATCTGCCTTTACCATATTGGTAATCGTTCTATTTAGTACCAAATTAGTTATACTTGGATCAGTTAATTGATTATGCCTTAAAGCTGCATCATTTACCTTTATATTGTTATTTATTACTGCTAAGTTGTTTGTACTATAAATAATTGATGTATCCCATGGCTGGGTAAATGAGAGCGTGTTATTTTTGAAGACAGACACCGTGGATCCACCTAAAGATTGAGTATAGTTATCAGGGTCAGTAGAAGTAGTTGCATCTACCACCGTATTGAGACCTTTATTATTATAAACAGATACGGATCCAGATTTTATACTGATAACAGAATTTTCTAGATCATTATCGTGAAACTGAGTGCCTACATCTAAAGACACTGTCCTATTATTAAAAAAATTGTCAGATATGTTAATTCTACGGCTGTACTCTGTAGATATAGCAGCTCCTTTATTCTCGTAGGCTGCTCCTAGCGGAACTGAATTGCCTAAGAATCTATTTCCTCTAATTATAAACTGGCTACCTCCTTTAAAAATTAAATCTCCTCCAGTATTATCGTGAAACTCATTATCTTCCATAATACCTCCTATAGCGTGTTTAGCTAAATCCTCAAAATTTCCTGCGTATTCTGGCTCTGCTCCCCCAATATGGTGAATTTTGGATCTTTTTAAAGATAAGTTTAAAGGTGGGTTTGAAAAACCTAGTCTACGGCAATAGCTAATTTCTACATTATTCCAAATTGCTCCATAAGGAGTACTTCTTGAATTAACATAATAACGAAAACTAGAAATATCAGCACCATTATTATCGATCATTATCTTATACTTACTAGCTTCTTTTGGCGGATAATATCTTTGGAAAGGTGTAAGCGGTGGCGACTTTGCTATAAAGTTATCTGAAGCGTCATAATACAACATCCAATATCTAAAATAAGCAAGTGTTACCGAAGCAAAGGAGTTGGGCGATAGAGAAAAATATTCTTGATGAGTTGGTAAATTTCTTGTATTGGTCAACACGTAATAATCGGTAGAGGCTGACTCCACTCCGTTCTCATCGATAAATCCAGTTTGTAAGTCTGTATTTACTATTTCTGGAGTTCCATTCAATTGAGACTTAGAACCTAGGCCATCGCCATGAAATTCAGTTAAATGTATATCTGCAACTTTACAGTTATAGGAGGCGGAACCATGAACTATAGCGTGTCCCCATTCATATGTATACAGTGTCCTACTAACATCGCCATTTGCACCTTCATTTGTTATAAATAAGGTATAGTATTGCCCAAGTTGGCCAGAAATTTTTATAGAGAAATCCCCATTATCTATAGCAGTGTAATCTGCAAAAGCTGCATTAGCATTAATAAATGTCACTATCTCATTAACGTTGTCTTGTTTTGTTCCTGCAGATAGCGATATCAATTCACTAATTTCTCTTTTTGTAGAATTATCTCGATTTGCATAATGCTCAATCACCCTAAACCTAAGATTTCCCGATGTGGTAGTAGCTGTATTTACAGTTATTTTTTGATCATATAAATGCTCGTATCGATCTCCTCGTAAGGTTCCTCCCTTAATTTCAGAATTTGAGGTGTTATAAAATAAATAAATATTAGATTTAAAATTTCCATCACTCGGTATAACTCTTATTTCTACCCCTGACTTGTGCTCTACAATTACATTATCCTGACCATTACCAACTATCCATCTATAATCGGTGTTTATATTAGGGAAAAATGGGCTTAGATAATCATCATTATATACAGATCTGTAATAAATACCTGTATCTTTTTTATTGAAAATAACTTTACCTCCATTCTGATTAGCCATATAAAGCAATTGCTTACCAAGGTTAAAATTATCCGTGGTTACCAAGCCATTATCACGACCGCCAAAATTGGAAGCTCTAACTTCAGTTACATTAAAATCTCCACTTAAGCTTGCGTTGAATAAGTCAATTCCCATCTCATCATCTTTGAATCGAAAAGAAGGATTTTTTCCAACAAAATTACCCACGTTAAGTATTTTACCTCCATCAAAAGAGAGCGTAACGTTTTCGGGCAAAACAAGTGCCGCTCCCTGCAAATCAAATGATTGTTGTATTGACCAAAGCTTACCAGCTCTCGCAATGTTTGTGGTAGTAAAATCCGTTATAGTTGATGGAACAAAAACGTTTTGATTTGTACTACCTGCAGCACTATCCAAATGGGAGAGGTCTACCGTAGCAGTGTTGCCATTTGAAAGTGTTACGGTAAGTATGTTAGTGTTAGTGTTAACATCTAAGGTTGATATAGTTTGTTTATATGTGCTCAAATCAACTGTACCACCGTTTTCTAACGTCAATACATTTGTCGATGAATTAAGTGACATTTGCTGATTAGTACCACCTGAACCGCTACCACTGTAGCTGTATTCAACCCCATTTAACAGTATCTTACCGCTTTGAGCAAATACTGAAGCAGATAGAATTAATGATAAAAAAAGTATATTTAATTTTATTCTCATCACAACTTTATTAATTTGTTATATATACTCCAGACAGCCTTAACTGACTGTTTGTAAACATTACTTTACTTAGTAATACTCCGTTAGAATTACTTATAGAAGCGCTGATATTAAATTTCACTTCATTGTTTTCTGCTAAAATTGAAGCATTAATAGTATTAAATCCTGAAAAATATTGTGAGGTCATTGTAATCGTTCCTACATTAATTGCAGCATTTACAGCAACATCAAAAGGAAAGTTACGTATTGATAATTCTCCAGTCGGTGTACCCGTAGTATCAATACTCATTAGATTCATGTAGAAAAATACTAGTTTTCCAATCTTATAATAATATCCGCTACTACCAGTGTTATAGGTGGCACCACCTCCCAAATCAATGATTGTAGGTTCAAACGAACCTTCAGATATAAATCCTCCTACTTGCAGTCCTGCATTGGTAGCATCTGCCAAAGGTATTGTTGCATTAGTTCCCGTACTTGAGGTTATAATACCGTTTAAAGGCGAGGAGGTATATGCTAAATTTGTTTGTTGGGTTGTTGGTGCTGATCCTCCATCGAGAATAAAGAATAATTTATCTTTTCGTTCTGATATTGGTATCGCATCATACTCGACCTGGGTACGCTCGTAAGGTATAATTTTGCTTGTATGCTGCTGCCATTGTTCACCATTATACATGTAAAATAACGTATCTGTTGCATTCAAATACATCTGATTCTTTTCTGGGTTTGCAGGTGGTGTAGTCTTAGCTTTCCAACGTTCAGAATCAACTCCTGGATTTTGGGCTAATAACAAATTGCTGATGCTTAGCAGTAACCATAGTATAAGTAGATTTTTCATCCTTTCGAGTTTACGTATTTCTTTAGTTTTAATGGATCTTCGTACGGTAGCCCCAATACATCTGCATGTACATAATGATCTGGTGCAATAAATCCAATGATAAAATCACCAATCTCTATCGTTTCATAATCCTTATTAATTCTCTTATCTACCCGCATACCATCGATAATGGTCCAAGTACCAAATCTAGCATCTGGTTTAAAAACATTGATGTTGATTAGCAACGCCTCTGTTGAACCGGCGTAGATGTCAAAAAAATCATTCTCATCTACTTGCAGATTATCTAATCCAATAACACCGCTATTACCCTTGTACAAATAGACTTTTGGTATATCATTGATAGTTACCTCAAAAAAGCGATCCCCTTGTATACCAAATGGACCATTGCTATTCACATATTCCGAAATGGTTTGCGCGCCGATATCGCCTATGATATTAAATCCATTACGTATGTCATTTGCTACGTACTTAACGGCAGTTTTAATAATATGAGAACCACTTAAAACCCTACCCTGTTGGCCATACTCTCCCTTACCGGTAGCAATGCTATAATCAATACGATGTATACCCATGTCCATTGCCCCTTGATAGGTGTAGACAACAATAGATTCATCCTCGGCAATCAAAAAGGCCTCTTCAATATTTAATTGATTAGCTACAACCGTATTCTCATTAACATTGGGCGTAGGATTATTAATTACGATTCGCTTGGCGAGAGTTTTATTGTTTTGTTCAATATTCTCATCTCTGGTAATCCAATTTCCAGAAGTACTTACATATTTGGTACCATCACTTAACAACGCCCAACCACCAATCTTTGGATCGGTATGTGCGTTTTTTAACGCCTCGCTCGTAGCATAAACACCGTAGAACAACGCATTTTTATTTACAGCATAGACAAGCTCATTTAACTCTGTAGCAGATAGCTGAGTTTTTGGATCCAAAAATGGATTTCCATTTTCTTTTGTTTGGATATTTACTATTGCCGGAAACGCCATTATGATAAAGAAAAACTAAGTGTATAGGCAAAACCTAAGTCATTCACCTTTTGTTGACTCATTTGGAGTATGGGTAGAAAATCTTCATTTTCAAATGTTAATGAAGTATCCTTACTACTAAATTTACTCTTTACTTCCATAGGACTTCTGGTTGATGATAACTGTAAATATTCTCCATCTTCTGTCCTTATATAAACCTCATATAAACCGGTAACTATTTTGTGCAAATCATTAAAATGTGAATCTGAGAGTCCTTTATAAGATAATTGTAGCTTATTTTTATACAACACCCCCACCTCGCTAGTAGAAGAATCGCTGGTAAACTTGATTTTTGAAGGAGAGGTTTGAGCCTCTGTAAGTACGGGAAAAGCATTCCCATGCGTACTACGTATGTATACCTGACAGATATTTACTATAAGTGTAGAATTTTTCTGCAAAACCATACACAATAGTACTAGGATACAATAAAGTATATGTGGACATACATTAGCGCATTATTGATTCGTGCAAATCGTGCGCAAATTGTGCGTATATCGTGCCTTATAAATATCTTAAAATCAATGTTTTAAATAAAATTGCACGAAAGCACAGTTTCTTTTACTTTTTTTTATATTTATTATAAAGAATCAAAGAGTAGTATAATATGTAAGAATATTGGACTTTTTAAGAACTTTATCACTCTCAAAAATCACATAATTGCACTATTGTAAACTATTAATATAATTGGGGGTGTGGGGGAAAAGTAAAAAGACATTGAATAAAGATGTGTAAGACCTCGTAAATATGACCCCCACTACTTCTCTACATAGAATACTTTGTGCAATAGTCTTATAAAAAATGTATTTAGCAAATTTGACAAGTAGATATCAAGAAACCTTTGATTCCTTACTCAATTTTGGATAGATAATCCACAATTTTTGTCTGTATTTTGAAGACTCTAATTTATATTTGCACCCCATGAAATTAAACCCTGACGATATTAACGATAAGCTCATAGAAGAGCTTATTATGCGCTGCTATACTATTGATCACACATTACGAGTAACTGACTCTGGTAAGTCCTGGGCGCAATTAAAATATGGAATTTACTCTTTTAATGCGCCTAATAAAAAGTTCGAAGGCCGTGTAGCGGTTAGGATTGTACAAAAGAATCTGGCTGGACTTATTTATAAATATCATAACTTTGAGTATCAAGGTCATCGGTATAACTATGATCGCGGAGCATGGAGGATTGCGGGATTAAAATAATAATAGTTATCCTTTAAAATACAATCAACTTCTTTTATCCAGCTATCAGATCTTTCGTTTAAATAATCTTTCTCGGACTTTACTTTTTTTAATTGGTTTTCCTAACCTAAAGTAGAATCTCTGCGCTTATTTTTAAAATCGTAACTTTGAGAATAAGGCTATAACTTTTTTAAACACAGGAAAAAGGATGGGTAGCTGAAAAAGTTAACTATATTTCTGTGATGATAATATTTAAGAATGACGACAAATAATGAGCAACTAGAAAAAGTTAATGAAGGAATTAAAGCCATGTTTGACTTTTGTCCAAAAATTATCGATGACAATGAAGAGTTGTTTTTTTCAGATGATCGAATAAAAGAAGTTATTGAGGGAAATGAAAATGTTGAAGGTCTTGAAATTTATTTCCCTGGAGAAGATGATTTTACCTTTATTGAGATTGATGAATTTATCGATTTAGTAGAAGATATTAAGACCATTGAAATAGTTGATAGCAGTTACGTGAAAACCAAATTAAGAAGGTTTTATATAGTAAGTGCTAATGAATATAAAGATGAATTAATTTTGTCCTTACATCCTTTATTCACTGATAAAAAAGGAGTTACTATAGGTCTATTTCACGAATCAATAATAATTGGTCTTGCAGCTACAAAATTAGGAGAATTTGAAAAAGATAATTGGGGAACTGCTTCCCAATATATGTCAATTGGTATTTTCTATGAAACTCAGGATGATATTTTGAACAAAGAAGAAGAGCTGAAATTGATTAATTCCTATATATTTGAAGTAGCAGATACAGTAAATATAGCGCTAACTTTTTCCGAAATAAGAAATCCTATTTATGATTTATTGAACGAAACTAGGAAAGCTTCTGAAGATGATATGGCTGGTTTGAGACAATTGGAGCCGTATAATATTGGAATGGAATTTTTTATTTCAGCAATACAAATTAAAGACCCAGAACTTAAGTTTTTAAATTTTTATAAAGTTCTTGAACATTTTTCGCCAATTGCAGTTAATATTGAGGCACATGAGCTGATGCGAAAAAAATTAGATGCTCCAAAAAACTTATTTGAGAATGGAGACTATATCCGCTCAATTTTCACATTAGCTAACTCAATGAGCGACAGATATAATGATGAGGATTTGATAAAAGCTTCTTTTAATACTTGTTTTGATTTTATTGGCTTATTTTCTAAACTTCCCGAATCTCTTAAGAAAAAAATTAAATCTACAATCCAAGCTAAGGATTTAGATTATAAAACAGATAAACAAAAAATAACAACAGCGTGTAATATTGCGGGAAAAATTATTTACAAAACAAGAAATAAAGTCGTTCATGCTAAATCAAATTTCAATTTGACAGGTGATGAAGTTCAATCTTCTGATTTCACAGAATTGAATGATTTTATGAAAGAAGCAAGCTCACAAGCGATAAGATGGTACACAAGACAACCAAGTCATTTAAAATTAGAAATTATTAAATAACTAATGCTAACATGATGTAAAATTAAATACCTGGTTCTAGTCCAATTACGAAAATCCTCACGGATTTTCTATCCGTGAATTATTTGCTAAATTAAATGGTAAACCACTCAAGAAACTATACACAAGCAAGTTGTAAGCATTATGAAAATACATAAACTAGATAAATACGATTTAGATTTTTTACAATCATTGATTGATAATGAAATCGAAGAATCCATACATATTGAATTCAAAAGAGCGGAAGCCTTATCGAAAATACATTCGGCTAAGAAAGAAATTTCAAAAGATGTTTCTGCCTTCGCTAATAGCGATGGTGGAATTATTATTTACGGAATTGAAGAGAAAAATCATAAAGCTTATAAATTTTCATATGTTGATGGAACAATCTTTACAAAAGAGTGGTTAGAACAAGTAATTAGTTCCACTATCAACAGGACGATCGAAGACTTAAAGATATTTCCGATTAGATTCGAATCTAAAATTGAAAAGTCAATTTATGTTGTTCAAATTCCTTCAAGTATAGATGCCCCTCACATGAGTATAGAAAAAAGATTCTATAAGAGACACAATTTTGAGTCTGTTATGATGGAAGAATATGAAATACGACAACTTTATGGAAGAAAACTTAAATCAAAACTAATCCTTGGGGATACCAGAATTGGAATGTTACGCGAACAATATGATGATAAAAAGTATATCTATTTTTTTGAGGTTGCAGTAATTAATAATGGAGAGGTTTTAGAGCAAGATTATAAAGTAAATATACACTTTGAAAACATGGTTAATAACATGAACATCTTATGGGAAGATTTTGGTTCCAAACGCGATTATTATTATACAAATATGGGAAATGGAACAGGTAAAGTTTCGGGAATTGGAAAACCGATATATCCAAATGAAATGATAACAATTATAAATTTCAACTTTGACTTACCACGAATCAGTTTAGAGAAAGCTTATAAAGAATTGAAGTTTAGAATAACATTATTATATCCAAATGGAGATGAAACTTTTGAACTTAATTTTGGAAATTTAAAAAAGAGACTAAGCAATCCAAATAATGACGACTAATATAGCTTACAACACCTTTTTAAAAATAGCTAATCGCGGGCTAAACTTTAAAGTTCGTACTTATTTACAGAGTCAACAAAATTTTTCAATTGTCTTAAAAAGTATTAAAAGTTGATTATTTTTTAATTAAATTCTAATTTAAACTGAGCAATTTTGCTTACTGGTTTAAAAAAAACCTACTGATTGATTTTCCCACGCTTCTAATTACCTATTCGTTAATCAATACTCCCGCTGTCTCATTTTCTCTTCTGGGAACAGATGATAATTTATCTTTCAATTAGTATTAATAAATTGTTATATATTGAAGTCATGTATTTTAAAAAACTTCAGGAAATTAATAGTATCATTTATTTTTATTTATAAAAACTAACTTAAAACCTACAAATTATGAATTTGGAACACATCGGTAAATTAATACCTATAGGAAGTATATTTTTAATCCTTCTAAGTTCGATAAAACTTGTAATATTTTATAGTTTATTCAACATACAGATAACAGATTATCTCAGTATTGATGAATATTTACCACTTTTTCTAGATGATCTTATTTCCTATTTACTCTCCTTCGGAACGGGAATCATTTTTATAGTATATGAAAATAAAAAATTGAATAATAAAAAAGATAAGGACTTTAACTACTCCATATTTAATAAAGAAAGGTGGATTGGCATAGGAATATTGATTATTGCTCTTATAATTAGTTTTATCTTAGTTTATCGAGCAGACAATTCACAACAAGTATTTGCAAATTTGAAATATTCAGTTGGATTTGTAATCCTCGCATTATTTAATTATTTCTTATACACCAAATATAATTTTAGTTATACTATAATGATCGCCTCAATAGTTTTTGCTTGGATAATTTTAGATGGCTTTTATAATGCTTTTAAAATCAAACTAAATAATAATGAGAACAATTACATAATTACCTTTGACACTAATACTGTAATTACCAACGATGATTTACATTATCTAGGTAAATCAGAAAAGTACTTTTTTCTTTACAGTTTAGAAACGAAGGAATCTATGATTTTACCAAATGAAAATTTAAAAAATATAAAAATTATTAATAAAAAGTAAAAACCATCATAATTAATGAGAGGTTTCACAAAGATCAACCTATGCAACATAAAGACAAGTTCCAGAGCAAAATTGAAGATATAAATGATGAATACGAAATCAACCTATATAAAGAAGTTCTAGAATTGCGAAAATTTGAAATTGAAAATTTCTGGAAACGAACATTATTCTTTTGGGGTACTATTGCTCTTATATATGCAGGTTATGTAAAGGCAGAATTACAAGAATATAAGATTATAGTACCTTTAATTGGTGTATTATTTAATATCATTTTTTCGCTTAGTATTCGTGGTAGCAAGTATTGGCAAGTACATTGGGAGAACATGGCTATAATTTATGAAAAAGGTCTAAAGTTCAAGCTCTTCCAAAACGATACAAAAAAAATAACCAGCACAAATTACAAATCGAAACTCACCAAACCATATCACTTTTCAGTTTCAAAACTTACGATGCTTCTAAGTGATTTATCAGTTTTATTATGGTTTATTTTATGGATTCATGAAGTATACATCCTCATTTCTTTGAGAAAACTTAAATTTGACTTTTTAGCAGAGGTTACAACTTTCCATGCCTTTACTTTTAGCATAATAATTATTCATGTCATACTTATTGGTTATTTTATCCTTTTTTTGAACAATGGAGATGTTTATCATAAATTTGATAAAGGTAAAATCAAATGAATTTAAAATATATTCCGCAATCCTCCATTTCCGAAAGACCAAGACTGTAATTTTTGAAAATGCTCCAATTCCACTATTAATTTATCAATTTTTTTATTGCATTTTTCGACCATTCTCTCATTACCAAATAATCCGCGATTGGCGTTAATCACTCCAGTGAGCACTTCCATTTCTCTTAAAATTGTTTCTTTTTGCATATCTAATTAGAATCATGAATTATTAAATTCCCATTGACTATATCAATCCTATTGTCATTTAATAAAGAAATAATAGTACAGTCACCTTCACGTACAATGTGCAATTCGGTATTGGTATTTGTCTTTATTAAAACTTCTTCATTGCTACCTGTCCGAGATAAGTCCTCTAAATGATGTACTGCTACTTTGTATGCCATCCCTATCAAATCAACTGATTATGCACCCGTTCCAATAGATACTCATCAATATGAAGACCTTCAACTTCTAGCAAGGTTATGCCGTAGGTACCATCTACTGGAGGAAATCCCTCAGCTTCTTCAAAATCTTCTTTTACCCCAAGCAAATTGTGTTCATTATGTGTAGCAAATCGTATGGCCACCCAAGCATACTTTTTTGCCAGCTCTTCATAAATATCATTCTCTTTATTCCAGTTCCAAAAGAAGAACTCAAGCAAGCTCTTTGCATCCTTCTTGGATAATTTATCTGTATCAATCTCTATGACTGCAGACGCTTCCAAACTATTGTAATCGTATTCGTATGTTATTTTCATGTCGTGCAATTTTTAATTATTCTCTTTTAACTTAAATTGATCAGGTACAGGTTTGCCTCCTGGTATGCTGTCATAGGTTAGCTTAGCGCCTTCTAATGCAGTTTTGGCATTGTCGATAATATTCCTAGCCACTCCATTGATTGCTTTAGATCGCTCCATTTCTTTTTTTAAATCTTCTTGACTCAATTCTTCATCGCCCAGACGTTCTAACTGAGCAAACAGGTGATTGTTTAAGTCTGATAATGTATTCTTAGCCATCTCGTAAATTTTTAAGTTTAGTTTCTAATTGTTTTGATAATACTAATGATGGGATGATTTCTTCTGGAAAATTATGTTTTGAGTTCCGGTACATGTTCTCTGTCTTGGATATCAACTCGAGATTATCTAATGCAACATTAAGCGTGTCCCCATCCTTAAATACTATAATGTGCTTCTCTGGTATTGGACCTTTGTGTTGCTCCCAAAGTACTCTCTGATACAGTTGCCATTTAGCTTTCGATATTCTGATATATTTATACATTCTACCAGAAGTATCTTTACGGGTAACAATTGCACCATTACCATCCACATTTATATTGTGGGGTAAACAGCCTTTTTTAAAACGAGTTTTTTTAGTTCTTTCGATTGCCCCGTGCGACATAAAATCAGTTTGTTTCAAACCTTTATTAAATGCAACATCACCTTTCTTTTTTTGACTATCCTTCTTGCGCTGCTCGATCAACTCTCTGGGAATCTCTAAACCATTTTTTCTTAAAAATTTTATGATCCTACCATAAGACCCACCGACTTCTTTAGCTAACCTCTTTACGGGCTTGTCCAAATATTCTCGCTTTATCTTAGCTTCTTGTACTTTTGTAAAGGGGGTAAAATATCCTTTTGGCATAACTAAAATTTTAAAAACTTTTACCTATGAATCGCATTACTCGCTGCAGCGGGTAATTGTTTTAAAAAATCCAAAAAGGCGGTGAGATTGATAACTTTTACAATTCTGTTGTTAATAGTCATGTGTGTGAAAATTTTCATGATTAAAATAGTTTTAGTTGTGATTTTTTAGTTTTACTATAAGGATAATTGAACCAGATACACTCCTCAACCTTACCTGATCTTATATTGTTCAATTTTGACGGGAACTTTATAAAATTCCATTCGCTATACAATTCGCGCATTAATCCGCAGTCGTAACCCGATATCATAGCCATACCCTTCACTTTCTGTAATCTTGTAGCTAAATCGATGTGATCCTTATCAGTGAACTCGTGCTTATAGTCATTTTTCGACTTTCTGCTCTGAAGGGGATATGGAGGGTCGCAATAGAAAAATGCTTCTTCAAAATCAATCTTATTAATTACCTCGGCATATGAAAAGTTGGTAATCTGGAATTCTGATGTAATTGCTCTGGCCACGTCCTTGAGTTTTACAATACCATTAGTAAATCTTGAAACCGTTTCACCTCCTTTACAATTAACCTGAGTTTTAGCCATGTGCCAACCCTTGTTCCTACGTTGCAGACCTAAACCGAAAAATGACTGTCTTGCACGTACATAAAACCGTCTTGCGCGTTCTATAGGATCTGGATGCCAGAAATAACAGTTGTTGTATTCTTCAAGTGATACTGGAGTTAATTCTAAAAGTGTTACTAATTTTTCTTCATAATCACGCAGCACTCTAAAGAAATTAACGACCTCTTGATTAAGATCATTCGCTGTTTTGATCACTTTACCTTGATAGTTAATAGAAACAACAAATGAGCCGCCGAATACATCCACTAAATGTTTGAAATCTTTAGGAAAATAGGCATATAGTTGATCTATCCAACTAAATTTACCTCCGAAGTAATTAAATGCTATGAGTTTGTTTTGGTTACCTGACATTATTGAAATACTTTTTTAATTATTTTATTAGCGATTTTGATTTTTGCTTTGGTTAGCTCTCGTTTTCTGTATTGATTTAAAAGTTTTGGGGTGGTTTTTATGTTGAGTACCGGATCGGTTTCTTGGTTAAACACATATATGCCTTTGGGGATTACTGCTGCTTTGGGATCTGTTACCACAATCAACTCTTTGCCATATTCATGGCAAGTAGTGACTGTGATATCAAAGTGCTGCAGTATTTTTTCCCAAGGTTTCATTCGGTGGCATCAAAGGGGTTTTCTTCATCTTTTATAGACTGATCTTCTTTTAAAATTTTATCGTACAGATCGGGTGGCACAAACATCTCAATGTACTCTTTGCCACCTGTTTTAATATCCCCACCATCGGCACTTGGATTATATTTCCATCCTTTAAAGTGAGCATATTTTCTAAGCTTATCTTTAAACTTGTTTATCTTGGTCCACTTATCTTCTTGTGGGTATACGTTGAGAAATCCATCACCATGTATACGGTGATCCGGAGTACCCTTATCAACCTTCCACATATTAAATTTGAGTACTCTGCAGTTAATGTTATCTGGTCGGGCAAAGTAGACATTTGCCCAGTCAAGAAAAGTTTCACCAAGATCTTGTCTTAGTTTACGCATATTGAGTTCCTCTTGCGGAGCCTCGATAATACCATGCTTAAAATATAGGTGCAAACACAGAGCAGCCATGTTGTATGTGAGATTATGTTGATCATTATCCCACTCATCAAAAAACAATACTCCAAAGTCATGAATTGGCTTATGCTTGTTATTATACCAGTCGCTAAACCCTAGTAATATCTGTCGGTCTTCAAAAGATCCGCCATCACCTTTGAGCGCGTGATTCGTGGTGATGTAAAATTTTTGTGGGAGATGGGATGGTAAGGTTTGTTTACCAAATCCTTTTTTCTCTACTGTAAATTTGCCAGTGATATGTGGGAACAATGCTTCGAGATCAAAATTTAATCGCACATCATCAATAAATACACACTCGGTACGCTCATCTACTTCTTCAAAAATAAAACGATCCTCTACTAAATCTCTTTTTTTACCAGGTATGGTGACTGTGGGTATTAAATGCTCTAACAACATACCAATGATCGACTTACCACTACGCCCGTTGGAGGCACCAACTTCGCTCATTTTAGCATCCATACCGATCACGGCTTTTTGCATATTTGCATTGCGATAACGATGCAGCATATAGCCGATAGCTGTTAATTTGGAAAGTAGGTGTCTAGTGGTGTGAAAAATCTCATCATATGCATACTCTGTAATCGGTTTTTTGGAAAAGCGGCAAGTGTTAAACAGAAATTGTAACATATGTGAACGCTCCCCATCTTGGGAAAAATCAATAGTATACTCGCCTATAAAATTTTTAAGTTCTGGATTCTCCTTGGCATCTGCGGGCGTAAGTTTGTGAACTTCTTTAAGTAAAGGTGGTAACTGTGTAGGTTCAAAATCACGCAGCTTATCCTTCCATACATCACCTTCAATTTCTTTGAGCGGAGTTTCTTCAATACCCGCGTCAGTGATTTTCCAATAACAATTTTTAAAATACAGGTATTGAATGGCCTTGCCTGGCAAGTGTAAGTTGAGATCGTTAAACTCTAAGTTACTTAAACTGTCCTGACCCAAATATCTGGTACCACCAGAATATAACATGTTCTCTACTGCTTCCTGATTAATGTTATATTTAGTGAAATCAATTACGTAATCCTTGATCTGGCCAGCATCTACTTCGGCCACAATATTATCTTCTTTTTTTATCCAAATCCATTTTCCTTTGCCTACATGGTACCTACCAAATCCTCGATTTTGTAAAAAAGTGTAGCAGCGCTTATAATTAAATGAGTATTTATCACCCGTTTTTGACTTTTCTGTATTCCAGTAAGTCTCATGATCTAAGAGCGGTTGTGCCAGTACGATCTCACCATCGGTAATTCGATACTTTACCTTGCCATATTTAAACTCTGGTAGTTTGCTTAGTTCATCTTTATAATGGTTAATAAAGCTGTCTTTATTTTGTAAGTGCCAATACTCTAGCAATTGGTAATCGCTACGTGTTGTGATATCTCTAAAGGTTAACCATTTGCCATCTCCAGCTGGATCCACAATTGCCTTCTCACATAACGGCTGTAGTGAATCCTCTTTACCACGCAGTGAGTTATTGAGTAAATCATCAATACCTTTATCTCCTTCTGGATTATTGTTTATTGTGGCAAAAAGTATCTTGAGATAGATATCATTGTTAGTAAAGGCATAAAAGTGATTTCTAAAGTTAAGTACCGCCCTATAAAACGAACGTGGTCGCATATCGGCAGCGTTATTACTATCGATTTTACCACTTAGGTGATCCCAGTCTTCATCTAAAACAAATACTACATTTTCTACCTTACATTTTTTGATAATCGCTTCAAACTCGGCAGGTAATCGTTTGTTGTATGCGATGTTATGAATCCCCATAACACCCACAGACATCATTTTGTGTTTGGTAGCTTTTTCAGCTTTCTTTTCACCCTCTTGCAGATATAAAGTTTTAATCACTGCACCTCGAGCATACTTGTTACGTATCGCTTGTGGTATGTAGATTTTACTCTCACTACCATAGGGCGACATATACTTGGCAGGTTTTCCATTTTTGTCTTTATGCAGCTCAGGGTTTTGAAATCTAATACGTCTAAATGGTAATTGTTTACCAGTAGGTTTGCCAGCGCGATCCTTACGGTAATAATACATTTGTCTACCTTCAAGATCATAGTAGTCAATGATCATATCATCCCCATAGATGATCTGCCAACGCTCATCCTTGGCACCACTATACATGGTTGGCTTTTCTTTGCGAGTCTCTGGATCTACATACACCATTGCGGTTATATCCTCTGTGGTAAGGCCGCTATCATGTAGTTGGTTGGCGCAGAATGTATGTGTGCTATTCTCGAGCGCTTTTTTTGTGCGAGTAGCTTTCTTTTTTTTGATGTGTGCAGGAGGAGTGAGTGAAATATTTTCTATAATTGCGAGATTCTCTAACGCCTCGGGATACTCGTTGCCATGAAACTTCATTAAATAATCGACAGGCTTCTTAGCACTTACCCCGCAAGAAAAACAGGATACAATATCTTTTGCTTTGCTATATTCTAGCTTGTCTTTTTTAAGACATAAGGGACACTCGTATGCTAGCTGTGATCCTTTTGTTTTGGGATTTGATCGATACGAATTAAGTGTATTCTCGAGGGTAGCCTTATCTAGTATTTGTTGCTTTATGTCGTCGTTGATATAAGCCATTATGTATTGTCAGTTTTTAAAGGATATATGGTAGGCTTTATTTATTATTGTGTAATGATTTGAGTTGATCTCTTAAGGCTGCTGCCTTGATATAATCCTCATCGTGCTCGGCTTTTTTAAGGGTGCGTTGTAATGCTTCTTTTTCGGTGAGTTCATCGAAAACCACAACATCTCCTACTTTCCCAAAAATCTGTTCGGCACACCCATATACTGAAGATTGCCTATGGATTGTGTGACTAATTGCGGCATCAAACGCTTTAGAAAGTTCTTGCATCGCGATACTCGCAGCTCTTAGCTTCGCCTCAATAATCCTACGTTCCCGTCTGCGGCTTTTTACCTGTTCAATTCCAAACTTTATATCTTCTATAAATACTTTGATCTTTTTCATCGGTTATGATTTTTAAGGTTTTGATATTCGCATACTGCTTGTATGATTGCTTGCGGTAGGTTAAACCAGCTTAACAGCGATTCTGCAAAGTATTGGCAGTAGTGTCTTAATTTTAAAGGATTAGTTGCTAATTCGTCCTTGGATCTCATATCTATAAAAATCCATCGTATTGTTAAAAGTTGGAGAAATAAGCTGATAACAAAACCAACTAGATACATATAAAGCGTATATATCATAAGTTCTTTTTTTTTAATGAAAGTTTGATGTCATTAGCAATAATATAGACACCTAGCCAGCTTGTTAACCCTATGTATTCGGGAAAATATGGGTTATCAATAAGCGCTACACGACGCGTAAGTTTATTGAGCTTAGTTAATCTAGCATCGATTACCAACAGTATGTAGGAAAGTATAATACCAGAGAGGTAAGTAAAAAATAGTACGTATAGTAATATCATCTCTTTAAGAATTTGTTGTAATACTGGATTACGGTTAATGACTCTGGACTTACTTGCTGAGCTTTAGAGTCTTGCAATAAAAGATCAATCTTATGCTGTAGCTTTGCATTTTTTTTATTGTAGCGGTCTCTCTTTTTGATTGCCTGGATATGATCCAAGTCGTATAGGGTCATGGACCTCGATCTCGTTGATTTTTGCTTTATGATACTCATCATCTAAATCTTTAATTGTTTTTTGATACTTAGGTTCTAATATGGCTCTATCAGATGCATCAAATATTTCGCTCTTTTGCAATTGGTCCAATTGGGCTTTGGCTCTGTTAAGCTCTGAGATTACTTGCTCTAATGATCTTGTCATGACATTGGTATATTTTCGGTCATAGCTTTTTTAATAAGGCCAACCTTGGATTGCACATTTATTTTTTTGAATAGATTTTTTTTATGAAATCCTAAGGTAGAGAGGGTTATGCCCAAAGAATCGGCTATGCACTTATCGGTAAGTTCATTAGCAACCATATCAATAATATAAATATCCCGAGGTGTTAGGACTGCGCCATCAATAGTGATGTTTTTACTTTTAAAATTGAGGGATGGACAGTTTATTTTATCTCTAAAATTTTCTGCAGGTTGTAAAACTCCATTAATCATATCCGGCTTGTAATCCAGATCCCCGTAGCAGTAGTAGGTGTAAAGTTCTACTTGTGCAACACTGTCTCTTGAAACAGTTTTAAGATAGTGACAAGCAGTGATATCTCTACGATATGCATTGTATAGCGTTATAAAATGTTTCGGATGTAATTGGTTAAAATCAAATACATTACCGTTTTGAATATATTTAACCTGCTTGGTAGATCTTATCCCAAAAAACTCGATACTATCATCTGTACTTAGAATACCTGCGATGATGTCTTGTGAGGGTGATAAATTGTTGCTACTTTTGAAATTCATGATAATTAGAAGTTTAAAGAATTAATTATTATGGTCACCCGTAGTTACAGCTACGGGTTTTTTATTAATGCTTGTTGGATGATAAATAAGGTGTAAGTATGAATCAATAGAGTAAGCAGGAGCAGTAAAAAAATGACCAAAAAAACTACTCGCTGCTTATCTATTTTTATAAGGGGTAATCGACAACTCATTAAGCAACATTTTTTGATTGTTCTACAAAATTGTCACGAAATACCTTTTCATCCCTCTGCCGGTTTAACTCATCATAGGCGTATTTAAAAATCACACCTTCGATATCTTTGTTTTCACGAGTACCGTTAACGATATGGGATATTGCTTGTCTAGTATGATATTTGTCTTGTGAATTTTTGACACCCATACTTTTTAAATGGTCTGCAATTTTTCTATTGAAATTACTTCCCAAAATCCGCTCTATGCTTTCTTTTTCTTGTGCCGTTATCATAGTTATCTACGAGTTGTGTGATTTATAATCTGGTTTTATTTACTTTTGTTTACGACTTGTTGTCGTTTTGTTTACACAATAATACAATCAATTTACTGTATAAGCAAGTATTTTTACATTTAATTTACTGTAGTATGAAACCAATTGACCGTTTAGAACAATTTATAAAGCATAAAGGACTTAGTCTCAATAAGTTTGACGTAAGCATAGGAAGGACTGGCGGGTATACAGGTAGACAAATAAAGAATAAAGCTTCAATTGGCACAGATATAATACAGGAAATTTCCTGTATTTATAAGGAACTAGATATACACTGGTTAATCACTGGAGAAGGCGATATGCTACGAGAAGACGCAACAAAACAAAAAACCATCGATGAGATGATCGATGATCGTATGGACGATAAGGCTGAGGATATTATGGGTGAAGTACATAAAGAAATTAGCTCCGTACGCAAAGAACTTATGTTACTCGCTAAGGCTTTTACAGAGAATCGTATATCTGATATAGAGCAGACTATAAACAGAGAAAAAGAATCTAATAATAAAACTAATCAGAATTAGGTTTAATTAAGGCGTCCAGACCTTTTTGGTTGTTTAAAGATTCTTCTTCCATATAAGTATCAAAAATATAATTATCAATATCCTTTAATACTTCTTTCCATTCATCTTTGTGATGTTTATCCTTGCCCGTATTGCGCATAGATAGTGATGTCAATTTTATAAAAATAGATGAGGAGTCTTTATTTACCATGCGATTGCCTTTCTGAGTTAATACTTGCAATTTTATCCTCTACATACTTCCTTAGATCCAAAATTTTAGTTTGATCATTTAATTTTCTAGAGATCATAATCATGATAGCAACTATTGGTATTATGATCGGTAATGAGTACCAAAAATCATAATTATCAATGTACTCTAAATGTTGATTAATTACTCCCGATAATTGAAACAAAAACATACTGAAAGGCACTAGTATTGCGTATCGCCACCACTGGGTAGCTGTAAAAAACCACATTGTTGTGATAAGACATAACGTGATTTTAGTAAATAAGGCATGTACCGCACCTATTACTGTACCAAAACCACCGCTTTGTACAACCATAAATCCAAGATCCCAACTCTCTGCTTTTGGCGCAAATCTGTATATATAAAACAAAAAAGGAGTAACAATCAATATAATACTGATTATTACTCCTTTAATAAATGCTGAATGAAGTTTACCCGTTATCCGGAACTTCGTAGTCCTCCTTGTCGATTGTACTTGTGGAGAGTGTATTTGGCTTTTCTGTTGTAAGCCCGTTAGGAGGAACTTCATAGTCTTCTTTATCAATACTGGTTGAATCAAACTGTAAGATTTCTTCATTCTCTTCTAAACTTGTATCAGAACATGAAGTGAAGGCTACTGCAGCAATTACTAAAAATACTGTGGTTAATTTTTTCATATCTATATGTTTTATACATACTAATATAATCAACTAATTAAGACACAACACTCTTAAATTAAATAAACTGCATATCACAACGTGACTGATATGATTTTTTTTGTTACCGGGGTAGATAATAAATGCATGAATATAAGACCAAGATACATACAAACCTTAATAAGTTGTCTGCGGTTTTACCGCAAAACTTCGCCGTCTAAACAAAACATATATCCTATAGTGTTTACTTAGGATTTTTGATATATTTGTATACAGAACGTATACAAAACGTAAACTAATGGGTTTTATAAAACATACAAAAGAGGAGCTTACCCAATCTAAGGAGGTACAAAACCTATTGGATCTTACATTTGTAGAGAGTAAGCTTATTAAATCAGAGGATAAATTGGACATGGTTGTCCCAACAACTACCCAATAAAAATATAAATGCTTGATTATTAATTGGATAAAAACAATTTCAAATCCTGCCGAGGTCACTAAAAGGGAACTTTCAAAATTAGTTTGAAAGTTCCCTTTTTATTTTCAGCTTATATACTTCGCTTGAGCGATTACAAAAAGGTATTTTAGAAATCATATTGAAAGTCTTATAAATGACTTATACCTATTGTTTTTACTTCTCTTTTATTCTCTTGGATCTATTTCTGTTACTTAGTTTGTAGCAAATCAATTCATTTAAAACTCTCTTGTATCGTTTAATAAAAAAAGCTATTAAAAACATCACAACTCGACTAAAAAATCTAGTTCTAACCCTTTTAATAGCTTTCAATTAGAATTACAAAAAGTAATCTGCGCTATAGTTCTTCTCTACTTAGTGTGCACAATAATAACCGTTTACTAATCAAATCAATAGCTGCGAGTTACTTTAAATAAAATATGCTTAGTGAGGTAACTTATCTTTTAATATACCATAAAGAAAAGTCCCTACAATAGAAGCAACGATTACAATTAAAATGGGTACATATCCAGCTCCAACTAATGTAAACATTGGTCCTGGACAAGCTCCTGCTAATGCCCAACCTAAACCAAATATAATTCCACCAAACATATAACGACTAAAGCTTTTGGCTTTTGGAGTAAATTGAATTTTTTCGCCATAAAAAGATTTAATTTTAAAACTCTTTATTGCTTGTACTACGATAATACCAATTATAAGTGCAGAACCTATAATTCCGTACATGTGGAATGCGTCAAATTTGAACATTTCATAAATACGAAACCATGAGGCGGCTTCGGATTTAAACATTGTGATCCCAAAAAGGATTCCGATACCTAAATATATAAGTGTTCTCATAATTAAAATATTAAAGGAAAAAGAAAATGAATCATTATTAGACCTCCTATAAAGAAACCTATTACTGCAATGAGTGATGGCAATTGTAAATCACTTAATCCAGATATCGCGTGTCCCGAAGTACAACCTCCGGCATATCTTGCTCCAAAACCTACCAAAACCCCACCAATAGTAAGGATTAAAATTGTTTTAAAACTAAGTAAGGACTGAGTATCAAACAACTCGTTAGGCAAATAGGATTTTCCTGCACTGTTAAATCCAAGTTCGCTTAAATCCATTATAGTTTCTGGGTTTATAGCCACCGCCATATCTATTGTCAAAAAATGAGACCCAATAAATCCCCCGATCACAGCTCCAAGAATAACTATCAAATTCCATTTTTGAGATCTCCATTCAAAATTAAAAAAGTCTGCTTTATTACCTGCTCCACAAATAGTACACATGGTTCTAAGGTTAGCAGACATTCCGAAATTTTTACCTACCATAAGCAGTAAAAACATAACAAAAGCAATCATTGGGCCTGATATATACCAAGGCCAAGGTTCGTAAATCCAGTTCATATTTATATTTATTTTTCACAAAGAAAAGCTATCCCTTACAATTTTCATGTAACCTAGGTTACTGAAGAAAAGTTTTTATAAAAAATCACACGAAATATCAAGAAAAATTTAAATCTCCCCCTGCTATAGGGTTAAGAGTAACATTTACCATTGATTTTGATTTAAATTTTTCATAGTTCTCGATTTTTAAAGTGTTGAAGGGCAAACATAATCAGTCGCAGGTACTCCTGCTTCTTTTATGGCTTTAAAACCACCCTTTACGTCAATTAAATTATGGATGCCACGACTTTTTAAAATGGAAGAAGCAATCATACTTCTATAACCTCCTGCACAGTGTACAAAGAAAGGTTTGTCCTCAGGAAATTCTGCTAAATGATTGTTCAAGAAATCCAGAGGTGTGTTGTTTGCATCTATTACGTGCTCTGACAAATACTCACTCTCCTTACGAACATCAAATACAGGTAGTTTTTCATCTTCAAGGTCATTCTTGAATTGTGTAGCCGTTACAGAACTTACTACGTCATATTCTTTAGCTGCCTTTTTCCAAGCTTCAAACCCGCCTTTTAAGTAACCCAATGTATTGTCAAAACCTACGCGAGAAAGTCTTGTAACAGCTTCTTCTTCTCGACCTTCATCAGTAACTAAAAGTATAGGTTGTTTTACATCTGCAACTAAGGCACCAACCCAAGGTGCAAAACTACCATCTAAACCTATAAATATTGATCGAGGAATATGTCCTTTTGCAAAATCGTCTTGATGTCTAACATCCAAGACAACTGCTCCTGTTTCATTTGCAGCGGCTTCGAATGCATCTGGTGATAATGCTTGTGTGCCTCTTCTTAATACTTCTTCAATATCAGTATATCCTTCTTTATTCAGCCTAACATTTGCTGGAAAGTATTGAGGCGGGGGCAACAAACCATCTATGACCTCGGCAATGAATTCTTCTTTGGTCATGTCTGCACGTAGTGCATAATTCATTTGCTTTTGATTACCTAAGGTATCCACAGTTTCTTTCATCATGTTTTTTCCACAAGCAGAACCTGCGCCGTGAGCTGGATAGACAATAACATCATCTGCAAGAGGCATTATTTTTTTGCGTAAGCTATCATATAAAAATCCTGCTAAGTCTCGTTCTGTTAAAACACCCATTTTTTGAGCTAGATCTGGTCTCCCTACGTCTCCCAAGAACAATGTATCTCCACTAAAAATGGCATAATCTTTCTCATTTTCATCTCTTAATAAATAGGTGGTACTTTCCATGGTATGACCTGGCGTGTGTAAAGCGATAATGGTTACATCTCCTACTTTGAACTCTTGACCATCTGTAGCAATAATAGCATCAAAAGAAGGATTTGCATTAGGACCATAGATAATCGGTGCTCCTGTTTCTTTTGCAAGAGTCACATGTCCACTCACGAAATCTGCGTGAAAATGTGTTTCAAAAATATATTTAATTTTTGCTTTATTGATTTTGGCTCTATTTACATAGGGTGTTACCTCTCTCAACGGATCGATAATGGCAACCTCGCCATTACTCTCGATGTAATAGGCACCTTGTGCTAGGCAACCCGTATAGATTTGTTCAACGTTCATATTTTCTGTTTTTAATTCTATGATGTAAAAGTATCTAGTTTTCAAAAACATAACAGTAACTTAAGTTACACAGAGTTAAATTAAGCAAAACTCGTATCCATTCTTAGAGATCCGAGTTATTGCTAAATTTAAAAATAGTAGTTATAATAATGTGGTAGGGCATACATATGCTGATTTTGGAACTTTCGTTTCTGAAATAGCTTTAAACCCTCCTATAACGTCTTCAAAATTGTCCCAACCTCGTTGTTTGAGAATTGCTGCAGCTATCATACTTCTATAACCTCCTGCGCAATGAATAACAAAAGGCTTATTCTTAGGAAATTGAGATAGATGCTGATTAATTTCATTTAAAGGTATGTTGACAGCATCAATTACATGTTCAGATTGATATTCACTTTTCTTACGTACATCTATCACTAATGGCTTATGATTCTTATACTCTTTTTCAAATTCTGAAGATGTGATACGGTCTATAGTCTCAATATCCTTACCGAGTTCTTGCCAAGATGTAAATCCACCTTTTAAGTATCCAACAGTATAGTCATAACCTACTCTAGATAATCGTGTAATTGCCTCTTCTTGCTTACCAGCATCAGTGATTAAAAGTATTGGTTGCTTTATATCTGGGATCATTTCTCCTACCCATTGAGCAAAGTTACCATCTAAACCTATATTGATACTATTAGGAATAAAACCTTTGGCAAAATCATTAGCATCACGCGTATCGAGCATTAGCGCTCCAGTTTCATTTGCTATTAACTCAAACTCGTCGGGAGTTAACGCTTTTGTAGCCCTATCCATTATAGTATCAAGACTTTCATATCCTCTGATATTCATCAATACATTTTGAGGAAAATATCCTGGAGGTGCGGTGAGACCTGTTAAAAGAGCTTTAATAAATTCTTGTTTGGTCATATCTTGTAACGCATAGTTAGTCTTTTTTTGATTTCCTAGCGTGTCTGTTGTTTCTTTACTCATCATTTTACCGCAAGCTGATCCTGCCCCATGATTAGGATATACTATTAAATCATCACTTAAGGGCATAATCTTATTTCTAAGAGAATCATATAAGTAACCAGCTAACTTTTCTTCTGTTAAGTCTGAGACAACGTGTTGTGCTAAGTCGGGACGCCCAACATCTCCAATAAATAAAGTATCTCCAGTAATAATACCATGTTCTTTATTGTTTTCATCGATTAGTAGGTATGTAGTACTTTCCATTGTATGGCCTGGCGTGTGGATTACTTTAACCTTGTATGCACCAACCTCAAATAACTGACCATCGCTGGCTATTGTTGCTGGATATGCTGGCTTGGCTCCTGGACCAAATACAATTTCTGAACCTGCTTTTTTATGTAAATCTAAATGTCCACTTACGAAGTCTGCATGAAAATGTGTTTCAAATACGTACTTTATTGTTGCATTATCTATTTGAGCACGATCTATATATGGCTTAACTTCGCGTAGCGGATCAAAAACTGCCGCCACACCGTTGCTTTCAATATAATAAGCTGCATGAGCTATACATCCTGTATAAATTTGTTCTACTTTCATTTTGATTAAATTTTATTTTTAAACACTATAAAAATAATTAGTAATCATTTTTTGATCAGTGACTTATGTCACACAAGAAAGTTTTCATTGTAAACAATGATATTTATCATAAAAATGGGTTGCTATCAATACGGTACAACTACATAAAAGAGCTATATACACTCCCGATGTAGTTGATTTTACCCAAACCTTTTATTGATTCTAAGCATTCTAATTCCCACAAAATATTACAAGACTACATAGCACCTTTATAAGTATTAATTGTAGTTTGTAAAAAATAGATTAACATGAATTTAAAAATATCTCAAAAGATTTTCTATTACTTTACAGCTAATATTATTCTATGCTTCATTACTCAATAATCGTATCTGGAAAAGTGCAAGGTGTTTGGTATCGAAAGAGCACTTTAGAAAAAGCCAACGAACTTACTATTTATGGATTTGTAAAAAATTTGGCAAATGGCTCTGTTTATATCGAAGCTGAAGGCTCTGAGGAACAGCTTGCTCAATTGTTAGCATGGTGTGCCATAGGTCCAGAATTTGCAAATGTCCTACAAGTTACGCACACTATTGGTTCACTTAAACATTTTGAGGGGTTCAAAATCATATCATAACTATAGGTAAACTTGTCAAAAGAAGAATGAATGATCTAAGCTGACAGATACCCACTTTATAAACACCTAATTGCAATGTGCACAACCCCTTTCTTTGAAGTTCCAAATTATAAAAAAAGTACATTTGATTTAGTATAATTATTTGCTTATAGATGATATAAAGCTTTCACTCTTCTCTTCCAGTTTTCTTCATACAACTTAAAAAAATAGTTGAGTTGCCATTGTTGCGTTCCTATCGCTTGTTTGCTGGTAGGAGTATCCCATGATGGATATACCCTAAAACCTCTTTTACCCTCTTTTGATGAACTGGCTACGATTCCTTTTTCAATCAACACAGCTTTAGGAAAAACAAATTGCCCCATGGCATTTTTAGTTTCTACATTAACAATATAAGCATCAAAGCGATCACTTTCACTAAATGGTTCTGTCAAACCTGTTGTGCTACGCTTCCAAAAAGTTACAAACTGCCCAACCTTTTTAGGTGTTATTTTCGCATTTCTAGAAATGATCTTTACATTTCCTAATTCAAATTGACAAGCTTTGTACTTTTGACTTTCATTCTCGATACTATAGTTGTTTATTGGTAATTTAGCAGGATCGAATACCTCTTTTATTATGTGTTGTTGCATTGTATTCACAGTAATTATTTACCTACCTAAAAGGCGCATACCATAGTATACCAATTAATGCGTAAGCTAAGGATAAGTTCGACTATATCAAATCATATATTTCAACAACAACGCACTTTGCTGTAACATCACTAACCAGAATAGGCTCCAGAAGAATAGGTCAACTCGTAACTATGTGTGTAGATTTCGAATACAATACCAAAGGGATCTTCGACATAACACATTTTAAAAGGTTTCTCATTTGGATAATAGGAGCGTATTGGCATACGTTGTTTACCTCCATTGGCTACGATTTTATCAACGAGTTCTTCAATATTAGGATCTTGAATACAAAAATGGAATAACCCTGTGGCAAATGGATTAAATGCAGCAGCATCTTTTGGTTTGTTCTGAAAAGAAAATAATTCGACTCCGATTCCATCAGAAGTAGCAAGATGTGCTATTTCAAAATTGTTCCAGTCTTCTCCAAAAACATCAATACACATTTGACCAATAGCTGTTTCCTTTTCTTTTTTTACTATCGAGGGCTCCATAATAGTATACCAACCCATTACATCTGTATAAAATTTGACGGCTTTATAAATATCAGGTACCGTTATCCCAATATGCGAAAAAGATTTTGGATATGTTTTAGTTGCTTTCATGATTTATAAATTTATATTGCAAAAATAAGCTATAACACACAGTCAAACAATACCTTACCTAATCATTAGATACGTACCAAAAGGAGTACTATGCACGTTATGAAACATTTAAAAACCTAAGATGAGCAAAAATAATTACTGTCCCTTACATTATACGATGAACTTAATTGGTACTAAATGGAAACCTTTACTTCTATTTCATCTTTTAGAGCAACCGCTTCGCTCTGGAGTTTTACAGAAACAGGTGGGCACTATTTCGCATATAATGTTTACACAGTCTGTACGAGAATTAGAACGTGACGGACTTGTTGAACGTAAAGTTTTTGCAAGCGTTCCGCCTAAGGTAGAATACACTTTATCCACAAAAGGACGCTCTTTGGAGTCAATTTTGAGAAGTTTGGATGCATGGGGTGCTGAGCATTTTGCGAAATAAGCACAACCTAACTATGCATAATCTTAGCAATTCAATTTACTTGAGCCTTTAAAGTCCTAACAGTATAACAGACAAAAAAATAACGTGTACTTGTAGAAAAAAATTCTAAAAAGTACACGTTACGTACAATCTAGGCTAGTAATCGTTTTACTGCATATCTTTGTAGCAAAAAAATTTTACTGTCCTACTATGATCTAAAAATGGATACTATCCTTAAGCCGTTTCTGGTACAGCAAGCTTAATCCCAAAATTCTTAGACTTTGCATAGGACACTAGGTGTGCTAAGTTTTCATCATTTATTTTTGGACACTCCAAATTTAATTTTTTATAAAGATCCTGTAAATTATCTGTTTTAAAATAAATTGGATCCTGCACTAGATACCCAGTAAAAATAGCACCAACTGTAGCATAATAGTGTTGTTCAAAAGGGTTTGGATCTGTTGGGATAGCCTTCACAAATGAAAAATCAGTGACCGCAATATCTTTAAGGAGATTTGTCAAGAAATATTCATGAGGCGTTTCTTCTTCTCCTACCAAATGAAAATTTTGACCTGCTATATTATGCTTACATACATTATATAATACTTTGGCTGCAAAATCAACGGGTACAATATTGATACCTGCATTTTTATTGATAGCTATTCGTATATCAGAAGCAATTTCTTCGGTATATAAATTTTCAACATTTTGCAATTTTGGAAGTTTCCATTTTAAAAAATATGCAACCCAACCATAAAACACGTCAAACTTATTTATAGCTCCTTTTTTCTGTTCTAACAAGCGTCCAGAAATGGTTGAAGGTCTAAAAATTCTGTATCGTATGCCTGTTTTTTTTGCGAACTCATGAACTAATAGTTCACCCTCGAGCTTACTCTTTTCATAAGGATTTCTAAACTCTTGATCCATGTTGGTATAATCTGGCTCAATCGCTCCATAAGTTTTTCCGCAAGCGTATGCTGTACTCACATAACTAAACTCTTTGACCTCTAGTTTTGACACTAATTCTAGAATCTTGGAGGTTCCCATTACATTCGTTGCATGAAGTCTTTGTACTGTCTTATCATCAGTCCTAAAACTAGTCGCAGCTGCAATATGAAGAAAATGGTCAATTTGTACGTTCGTAAGCTTTGCTAAAGCATCGGTACCGATTAATTCATCTCCCGATAAATTTATATCGAGATACGATACATTAGTAGCATTAAATGATTTTACCTTGCGCATACTCTCAGAATCCAACATTAGATAGTCTTTACCATCAGTTGTTAAAATATCTTCGATACGCTTTGATAGAGAATTCTCTTTAGAAGAACGACCTAAAATAAAAATTTTAAGAGCGTCAAGATCACTCATATGATCTTTAATGATTTCAAAAAAAACATGTCTTCCTAAATGTCCTGTGATGCCGGTTAATACAAATGTGTTTGATTTCATTGTAAGTTTGATAAAATTAATTGTTTGTTATAGGGGTACTCTTTTTATGGTATTATCCTTGTAATAAACGATCGATTTTAAAAAATCTTATATTTTCAAATAATTAAAATGAGACTACTTCAATAGCCAAAACACCTATTCCACAAGGGTACACATCTTAGGGTTAGTAATAAATTATTATAACTGATAGAAAAACTTTGAGTTAGCATATGTAAACTTGTAAACCAGTAGATGCTATCATGCGCATTTTATAAGTAGATTTTTTTAAAAAAAAGGAGCATTTTATGATACAGTATATAGGTACAACTACCCTTAACTGGTATTGAGCTCACTAAAAATGGTTTTCGTTTAAGTCTTTTGCCAAACTGGCTACTTTCAATTTTTTATTAGTCATTAAATAATCTACATCTGCACGATTATCAATCATCAACTGTCTATGATAATAGTTGATATGTTCCAAGACGCCAAACACATTTGCACAAATTGCCCAGTTCATTAAGTTTTCTGATACGATTGTCCAGGCATTGATATATAGTTGAACTAGCAGTATTAAAGGAATGAGCGCTATTAGATAGCCATTGATAGTCTTGGCTTTCTTAAAAAGATCAATGTTGTACTGTTGATCAAAAGGTTTTTTTAATAAACGATATAGCTTCAGTTTCCAGTAATGTTGCCCTTGGATAAGAACAAAAATGATTATCCCTAACCCATAGAGCAAGAAAACTACATCTGCTACTGCATTATTATAAAGGATATAGAGTAAAATTACAGGAAAGGTAACAAATGCATGAAATCTTTCTAAGGGATAATAACTTTTTAAACGTTTAATTAGTTGTTGCTTTCCCATAGTTCATTTCTATTTAAGCTGATGCTGTATCCAAAGTTTTTTTAAATATAGTAATCAGTCTATCTTATATGTCTCTAAGTAGGTTTATATGTTACAGTTATAACTTGTTTACATCTAGAATACTTCACCTACAAAGTAAACTAGCATACTTACTACTGTAGTTCTTTATATAGTATACGATCATTATTACCAATTTGCTTGAGTACTTAATACATAAACGCACTAAGGGTATTGCGATTCTTACCATATTATAGAGATTCACACTTAAGTGCTTTTACAATTAGAACTAAAAGTCCTTTTTATCGATCCTATATAGGCTATGAGTGATCCAATAAACTGCATAATGCTATCTTATCGCGATCAAATGTTGATCAAAACAGGTAATAACTACCGGCAATACAATCTCAAATACTTTAAAAATCAACCTTAAACGATAGTTTTTTCAATCAAAAAAGAGGCTATAATTTGCCGACTCCTAAACCAACTATATAAAAACCTACTAGTACTAATCAATTCACTGATTTACATTGACAAATACGTAGTAAAATGATCTAATCAATAGAAATATCGCAAAAAAGAGCGAAAAAAAGCCTGTAAAGTTAATTTATTGTTAATTTCAACCTGTTTCGTTAACAAATCTTAAATGCGAAGTTCTCAGCAGTATGTTAAATTTGATAGCGATTCTTCAAAAGTCCTCTTGCAAGGGTTGATTACTCCTTTGTAGTTTGCTTAAAAATTTTGTGAACATCTCAGTCATAGTAAACATCGCAACGATACTACCCGCTTGAAACACTGTTTTTTCAACTAGTATTTTTTATAGATTTGCCCCAGAATTTTATAAAACCCAAACTATTAAAATTTAATTATGATGATCAAAAACTTATCAATCTTAATCGCTACAGCATTTTTATTCATCGCATGTGAATCAGAATCTATCGAAGAAGCAACATCAACTGCAACTACAGAAAAAGAAGAAACTACAACCGAAGACGATAACGATTTAGAAGTTATCGACGGTCTTAAAAAGGACGATAAAGAAGTAGAAAGGTAAGCTAGACTAATTTAAGATAGTTTGAGTCAACCTTTAGATTAAAGAGACCTATTTAATATAAAAGGGAGTTCATTAAGAACTCCCTTTTTTTTATGCCTTATTTTAACATCTATAACCATACCCATATTGCAATCTAGCTACGCATTTGTTTACGCTATGTTTTTTGAACTAGCACACTTACTACTATAGTTCTTTATATAGTATACGATCATTATTACCAATTTATTTGAGTACTTAATACATATACGCACTAAGAGTATTGCGATTCTTACCATATTATAGAGATTCACACTTAAGTGCTTTTACAATTAGAACTAGAAGTCCTTTTTATCGATCCTATATAGGCTATGAGTGATCCAATAAACTGCATAATTCTATCTTATCGCGATCAAATGTTGATCAAAACAGGTAATAACTACTGGCAATACAATCTCAAATACTTCAAAAATCAACCTTAAACGATAGTTTTTTCTATCAAAAAAGAGGCTATAATTTGCCGACTCCTAAACCAACTATATAAAAACCTACTAGTACTAATCAATTCACTGATTTACATTGACAAATACGTAGTAAAATCATCTAATCAATAGAAATATCGTAAAAAAGAACGAAAAAAAGCCTGTAAAGTTAATTTATTGTTAATTTAAACCTGTTTCGTTAACAAATCCTAAATGCGAAGTTCTCAGCAGTATGTTAAAATTGATAGCGATTCTTCAAAAGTCCTCTTGCAAGGGTTGATTACTCCTTTGTAGTTTGCTTAAAAATTTTGTGAACATCTCAGTCATTGTAAACATCGCAACGATACTACCCGCTTGAAACACTGTTTTTTCAACTAGTATTTTTTATAGATTTGCCCCAGAATTTTATAAAACCCAAATTATTAAAATTTAATTATGATGATCAAAAACTTATCAATCTTAATCGCTACAGCATTTTTATTCATCGCATGTGAATCAGAATCTATCGAAGAAGCAACATCAACTGCAACTACAGAAAAAGAAGAAACTACAACCGAAGACGATAACGATTTAGAAATTATCGATGGTCTTAAAAAGGACGATAAAGAAGTAGAAAGGTAAGCTAGACTAATTTAAGATAGTTTGAGTCAACCTTTAGATTAAAGAGACCTAATTTAATATAAAAGGGAGTTCATTAAGAACTCCCTTTTTTTATGCCTTATTTTAAAACCTATAACCAACTACTAAGTCATAATCTAGTGAGGTTTTGGTTTAAGAAATGTTCTTTATAATTGTAATATTCAAAAGATAAAACCTCCTCTGACTTATCAAAACTAACCGTTAAAAAAATTTACACTTAATCGACAAACCCAGTGATAGTATGATCCGCAAGTGATGTAAAGCCATTTCGCAATAGAACGAAACCGTCCGCAACCGATGTAAAGCCATTTCGCAATAGAACGAAACCATCCGCAACCGATGTAACGCCCTTTGTAATAGAACGAAACCATCCGCAACCAATGTAACGCCCTTTACAATAGAACGAAACCATCAGCAAACAATGTAACGCCCTTTGCAATAGAACGAAACCATCCGCAACCGATGTAAAGCCCTTCGCAATAGAACGAAACCGTCCGCAACCGATGTAAAGCCCTTTGCAATAGAACGAAACCATCCGCAACCAATGTAACGCCCTTTGCAATAGAACGAAACCGTCCGCAACCGATGTAATACTCTCTGAAATAAAACGAAACCATTAGCAACCAATGGTTATTGAAAAATCTTGGATACTTTAAATCAACACGCTAAAATTAAATTTTAAAATATTTATAATTATTTATAATTTAGATGCTTACCGTCGTTTAACACCTATTTGGTGTTTATAAATGACATAGTTTAATTCTTAAAACCTAATTGTATGAACACACCTTATTTTAGTAGGTATCGGCATGCCGAATTTTTACAGTATTTATTTGATGTAACCAATCTACTCAACAAACAAGACCTTGCAGCCTTAAAGCTTGAAGAACCAAAAACAGCTTTGGAAACAGCCATCCAAAAAATTGACAAGGCATTCAAACAGGCTCAGGGGAGCAAGATTACACAAGACATCATTGAGATGGATGAGCGTCGAGATCGTGCCATTACGGGATTGCGAACTCTTCTCGAAGGCTATAAATATCATTATGACGAGCAACTATCTAATGCAGCAAAAGCACTACTGGATACTATTGCAATCTATGGTTCCAATATACAACGCCTCAGTTACCAAGAAGAGACTGCAGTAATCAATAGTTTGGTCAAGGACTGGGAGGATAACGAGGTATATGTAAATGCAGCTATAGATCTAAAACTATGGGATTGGATTAAGGAACTTAAAGAGAGTAATGAGCTGTTCTCTCAAAAATACCTAGATCGTGTGAGTGATAACGCTGCCCGTACACCAGCCGATATACCTCAATTACGAACAGTGGCGATTGATGCATATCGCACACTAATCAACCACATAACTGCACATGCAACTTTAGAAGATACGCAAGCGTATGACATATTATTAAACGAGCTGGATATTCTTGCAAAAAACTATAACCAAACGGTTGATAATCGCACCTCCTCTGCGACAGATCCCGATACTTCTAATGAAGTGTCATAATCTAGCGTATTTAATAATCTATAATAAGCCATCGCAACTATAATTTGGATCAATAAAGATCGAGTTTGGATTGGGTGGTTTATTTGTTTTTAAAGTAGTTTATTGGTATTGGCCGCAGACTAGCAGTTGTTAGTTGAAAAAACTTTTTTTCTTCATTGTAAATCTACATTTTGGGAAATTAGTGCAGCCGTAAAATTTTCCGTATTTTCCTTTTCTTACAACAAGTTTATTATTACAAGATGGACAGCGTAATGCTTTTTTACGCTTTTTTCTTGTAATAAGATGTTTTCTCACGTAATTCTTATGATTTCTACTTACACCCTTCTTTTTAATTGCAGCCTCCTCTAATCGGCTAACTATTTTCTCTACCTGTTCTATGCTCAAATTTGGAGTAGTGTATTTTTTAATAGTTCTCAATAGTTTACTTCTATAAATTACAGGTGTATTGGTATATACATTTTTCAATTTCCCTTTGCCTACAAAAACGATTATTGAATGATATTGAACCTGATTGAACTCAGACAATGCTTTTTTCAAAAAATATATATGTCCTAAATTTTGCTTTATGGGATTTCTAAATCGTTGCTTCTTTTTGTAAAAAGTTTGTTTCCAGTATTCAGAATGTTCATTTCCATGAATCCAACCATTATAGTTTTTGGTTTCTATGACAAAAATACCGTAGACCGATACAACTATATGGTCAATCTGTGTGCTTCTATTATTTACGTTTAGGTAAATATCATTAATAGTCTTATATCTGTCTCTATTCAACCTGCGTAAACGCCACGCAACACCATATTCCCCAAGTATCCCCTTAATTCTAGGATAAAAGGCTTTGTAAATTAAAACGCCAATGGCATTAAGAATAATTAGATACAATATGAGTAATGATTCAGTTTCCAACTTGATCATTTTATAAGATTATTAGACACATAAAAATTTTACCGAACAAGACTTACCAATGGTCGCTACCGCTGGTCTGTGACCAGTGACGTCAAGGAGTGTCCAGTCCTAAAAAATAACCATCACTATCAATTTTTAAAATAGGGTGATCATCCTGATAATTTCTAGCACTGCTATATTTTCAATCTACGGCATCAGTTACGAAACCTGATACAACAGGGTTGTTATGAATATAAGCTATCTTTTGCTGTATGACACTATTTGTCCAGAACTCAACAGGTTGATTATGATGTTGCCAAAATTGTATCTTACAAACCGATGCGTTTTTAGCTCCAACTTTTTCAATCATCCATAGTAACCATTCTTTTCTACTCTCTTGAGGATTTTCTTGTACAGCTTCTATAAGTTTCTTAGCTGTATGTTTTTTAAAATCCTGAATTAATCCTTTTGGGTTCTCATCACCTGATCGAAATACGAAATGTACATGACTTGGCATAAAACAATATGCATACACCTCCATACTTTTATACTTTCTGCAATACGCTATACTAGCTGCTAATATCGAGAAATATAGCATTCTTGTAAATACATCAATCCAGTATACCGTAGCAAAACTTACAAAGACAGTCCAGAAGGGTTATGAAATTTATAATTTCTACTCATAGTGCATCAACTATCGTATTGATTAATATTAAGAATATCGCCACTGGTCACGTACGAACGGTAACTGTAATCTTGCTATTACATTGTAATGTGGTCTACTTAAATTTAGAATCCTTTTTCAGGATACTATTCAAAAGTCTTAGCTATGCTAAAAATCTTTCTACAATGCCATAAAGTTCTATCAATATATATATTCCGCCTAAAACGAACATAACTATCTTTTTTGACTTATCCTTGACCACAAATGCTAATACGATTGGAATACAACCCCATATAATTGATGAAAAAGAACTAATTAAATGGTACGCATTAGAAGAATAGAAATCCATATTGAATCGCATTATAAACTTCCAAAATAAAGCAGACACCACTAACCATATAACTACTCCTAATAAAATAGTATCGGTAGAGTCTGCCCTTACATTGGTATTTGTTGATATGATTTCTCCTTCTTGCAACATCTTAGGATTTTCGCCATACTCGTTTGTTTTGGGTTCACTATCGGTAACTAAAAGAACCAACAACCATATCGTACCCACGACAGGAATTAGACTAATGAAAATCATCCACCCACTTTTACCGACATCATGCAATCTTCTGACCGTAATAGCTAGCCCTGGTATAAAAACAATTAGAGCATATAAAATATAGAGGGGTCCATAACCTATATCATAAAGAGTAATCCCAAATAAATTATCTAAAGTCAACGCCATAAAAGCAAAAATCATATTAAAAAGTCCGAAAAACCAATACTCTTTTCTTCTAGCTCTTCCTTTAAAATCTGCGTATTGTTTAAACGCTTTTAAATACCAATTCATAAAACAAACTTTTAGTTAATAAACTTTATACCGTATGACGACAATAATACGCGAGCCGACCGTGCCTAATTTAATATAATTTTAAGAAAAATGATCCTGTTTCAATTTAATTCGAGAAGTTTTGGTGAAATACGCTTAAGATTAGTACACTGTTTAGCTATTTTTTCACTTTGAAGATAAAGATTATTCATTTTTTGTTATGAGATAGTGTCATCCCTAATCTGTGACTTGTGATGTACTAATAAAGTCCAGTAATTATCTTAGAGAAACTAAGCTTGTAATTAATTGCACTATAAACAAGATACCACAAAAACATCCTTTACAAGCATTGTGTAATCGGTCGTTTGCTTTACGATACATAAGAAAGATTATTTTTATCAAACTACCCTCTTCTCGAATCAATAAACGTAATCGGTTTACGACTCATTTCGGGAAATTTCATAGCTTTTAGCGTTGCCATAGGTTGCAATACTAGATCGGGTACCACTCGTAGATTGGCTCTAAAATGCTCTTTTAAGGCTTTACAGTCTGCAGCGCTTAAGGTGTCTGACACATGAATCAAAAGCTTATCCGTTTCTAGTTCGTTGGTGACAACTTCGATCACATATACCAACACGTCTTTAAAACTAGTCAATACCTCAACCACACTTTGTGGATATAGTGTCGTACCTTTATATTTAATCATATGTTTTTTACGACCCAGTACCGGACTTAGCCGCATAGTGGTTCGACCACAGCTACAGGGTTCTTTATGAGCGCGTACCATGTCGCCAGTTGTATAGCGTACCAGAGGCATAGCTTGCACCCCAAGGGTTGTGATTACCAACTCCCCTACTTCGCCATCTTGTACCGCCTTACCGTGCTCATCCAGAATTTCGGTGATAATCAAATCCGGATGGTGATGGCCGCCATTATGTGCAGTACACTCGGTAAAAGCGGTACTCATCTCGGTAGATGCATAGGTTGAGTACAACGCTATATCCCATTTCTCTTTGATTTTGGTTCCCAGCGTATTCAGTTCAAAATTTTGATCCCGCAGGGGTTCGCCAATACAAATCGCAGCTTTTACTGACGAGGCGTTATAATCAATACCATGCGTCTCGGCATACGCAATCAATTTCAATAAAAACGACGGTACCACAATTAAATAGGTTGATTGAAAACGATGTATCGAATCCCACTGTAACTCTGGTATTCCCGATCCCACGCGCACCATGGCCGCACCCAACTTACGGGTACCCAAAAAATACGCCAATCCTGCCATAAAACGACGATCCAAAGTGGTTGTTAACTGTACTACATCTGCTTTGGTCACCCCAGCAATAGCAAACGATCTAGATTCGTTTTCGGTAAGACGATCCAGATCCTGATCGGTTAATGCAAAAGTAACGGGCTTACCCAATGTACCCGATGTAGTAACATAATCGACAATCTCAGTTTTGGGCACACATAAAAAATCATCATTAAATGCCTGTAAGTCTTCTTTGGTCGTTATTGGCAGCTGTTTCAAATCGTTGACTGTGGTGATTTGATCTACAGCTATTTTGTTCTTGGCAAACAGCCGTTGATAGTAAGGAGAATGAGCCTGCACATACTGCAATAATGCCGTAAGCTTCTCATTTTGTACGGCTGCAGTCTGGGCAACCAAGTGTTGTTGATTTTTCATAAGCATACTTACAATTTACGGTAGCTTTTTTTAATATAACTCTGTAGCATTTTACTATCGGGCAGTGTAGTTACCTCACAACGCAATGCTTTTTTAAAAGCAATAATGGCAGCTTTATATGCTTTATGATTATAATAGTACCTCCCTACCGTATAATGGGTTATCCAGTAATCAGGATTAAGACGTACAAAGGTTTGTAGCTCATCCTCGGGAATCGCTGCTCCAGTTGCTAGTAAGTTTTCGATACGACGCAGTGCCGTTCGAAAGACTTCGTAATCTCTGTATGCTTTAGTATTTACAAAAGGATCTTTGGCAATAAGTAATGCTTCGTTGGCTACACTACTCCAATCCTGCTGTGAGCTCAATTTTTCAAACACAGTAGTTAAATCATATCCTACAAAGGCACCAAGTTGGTACGGGTTACTTGAAAGCCAAACTTGTAATGACTCTGGTTTAAAAACAATGCCGTGAAATGCTAACAATTGATTGAGTGCTTTTTCATTACCATAACCAATTGATGTATCTCCCAATCCTTTACGATCTCTTAATATAGCAACGCCATTCTCTGGAGTCAATTTTTCTTTTTGATTAAGTAGTTCGGTCATACGTTGATAACGATATAAGGAGTGACTCTCTGCAATTGCCTTTTGGTTGCGTTGATCTGTAAAAAATGGTTCACTTTGAAAGTGATTTGAACATACCAATTGGCTCTCATTAGTGACTTCGTACACTCCCAAATTGTGCGGAGCCACCTCAATCAATATCGCTTTTTTATCCAAAGCGCTTCCTACCATTATAGATTCTGAAACAAAAACCTCTCGTTTTTTGGCAATTGCTATGGCCTCATCAAGCGTCGAAGCATACTGAAGGATTTCTCTAGTTACGATTGAAATTGGCGTTTTTGCCATTAACGGAATTTTAGATTTTCCTGCATTGATCGTCACCGTGAGTCCTTTATCGTTCATCCCTGATACAGCACCCATCATTCCTGCCCAGCCATACATCATAAATTGGTGCCCTTTATCGGGTTTCATAAACACCACCATTTTTTCTTTGGCAAAATCATCCCCTGCATAAAAATCAAAATTACGTCCAAGCAATAACTCTCCGTCGGCAGTTCGCTCGTTCCATGCTGCAAACGAGGTGCACCCTACCAACATTAAATCTTGTAATGCATGCCCTATATCGTGCGCGCCGTGTGCGTAGAGCATGCGTACATAAGGTTCTGCAAACGTATCGTACTCCTTAGATCCAAAACGAGAAAGTCCGTAAATTTCTTGCTTATACTCTTCGGGTACATGCAAATGTAACTTTCGATTGTACCAGGCTACTAGCTTACTTAGAAACTTTAAATACCCAGCCGATGGTACCAGTTCGGTTACTTTGCCTATAAAAGCAGCTTCTTGTATCTTGATAAGCTCTCTGGATAGACTGCCAGCAGCAAGACCACGTTCGAGTGGAGTACCCTCTAAATAAAGCTCCCAGATACCGTATTCATTTTTGCGAAGACTATTATTATTAAGCCTAAAGGTTGAATCATTGATCTTAATTCGTGCTGTATCAACCGTAGCTAGACCTGTAAGATCTGGGCGTGCAGAAAGAGATTTTTTTACCCCACAACTGCACAATAGATAGAGAAACACAAAACATACTATGACCCAAGACTTTTTCATTGTGCTGCACGTTGTTTTTCTTTGTCATCAAGGGTTGATGTAATACGATTAAGTAAATAGTCTTTACCCAACAACTCGCCGCAGGTAACAACTGCACTTATGGTTACCCCAAGTACCCCGTGCATATTAAGACCTTGACCTGTAAATAAAAGATTTGGTATTTTGGTTCTAGGTGAAAGAAATGATTTCATTGGACTCTCGGCATCCTTTGCAAAGCCATACATCGATCCCTCATAACAACCAATATAGTCCCGATACGATAAGGGCGTCGAGGTATGGATGGATTGAATACATGCTCGAATCGTCGGAAATTTTTTTTCAATTTCTTTAAGATACGCTTCGATCTTACGCTGTTTAAAAGCTTCATAATCTTCGCCCCGATCATTTTTAACCGCAACCGTATTAAAGGTATCCTCCCAAGGCTTGGTTTCTTCGTACCGCATATATGCAATTGATGTAAGATTATCTGCATAGCCTGGGTGTTTACGATCTTCGTTCATCGAGATCAAATAAGCTTCTGGCCAACACTCCTGTGTATAGTTTTGTGTGGTCCAAACTTTGTCGATCGCCTGTGTATGATAATAATTATAATTTACATACGGAAAAGTACCTGGTTTGAATACCAAATACAGACTGAAAGAGGAAATGATACTTTCTGTATTCTGTATACGATTATAATATATATTTCTAAAACGATCCTTACCAATAATCTGAAGGGTTAATTTGGGATCTACATTCGAAATAAAGGTATCCCCATAAAAAACATCTCCTTTGGTCGTAGTTACCGATACCAACGTACTATCTTCAAAATTAAAAGCATTCACTTCTTGATATTTGTGAATGACTCCACCCAAATTACGAAGTTTTTTGACAAGAAGTTTGGCTATCTGGCTTCCGCCATTGATACAGCGCCAAGCACTTTCTATGTACGAGTTAACCGATAAGGCATGTACATAAAATGGAGTTTTATCAGGGTCGCCTGCGTACAACAAGTTAGAACCAGCCAAAACAGCACGCAACGTTTTGTTGTCTGTAACAGAATCGATAAAATCTTTCGCCTTGAGCGTTAACAAATCCTCTCCATAATATCGATCCCCTAATTGTAAATTATACAAAGGAAAGTTGTAACAGGTATCTCGCACCTTATCAATGTATTTTTTGATACCTTCTTTTTCGTCGGGAAAATAATTTGCGAGTTGGATCACAAAATTATCATATCCTTGCGCATGTGGATACTCGATTGTACTGCCATCGAATGAAATCCGATCGTATCCATCTAGATCCATTTGTCTAACCTTAAGATCCTCCATAATATCTAGATAATCAAAATAACGATATAAGTTTTGACCTTTGGCTAGACCGCCTATATAATGGATTCCTGTATCAAAAATGCTCTTATCTCGTACAAAGGTTTGCAGGTTACCTCCAAACTGGTTATTTTTTTCGAGAACACATACCTTTTTCCCTTCGCGAGCGAGAATATTTGCAGAGACTAGTCCGCCTAAACCACTTCCTATAATAATAATATCAAATCTTTCTTTCATGTATCGTTTCGTTTCCAGATAGTATATGGTCCTTCGAGTATACAGTCAAAATTTGCGATCAAATAAGGAGC
This sequence comes from Aquimarina rhodophyticola, assembly GCF_042434915.1. Classification (GTDB taxonomy): domain Bacteria; phylum Bacteroidota; class Bacteroidia; order Flavobacteriales; family Flavobacteriaceae; genus Aquimarina. Next base: position 120,971 of record NZ_CP170198.1, on the reverse strand, counting down.
AATACGCGTTTTACCTTTGCCTGCAAATATGAACGTTATAGCTGTATCATTAACAATTGTATGAATCATAGCCTGATCAACGGTATCTGCATCTAACAAAAATACATTTATTTTGGAGGGAATAGTATTCTCTGAATTTATAAACCGTATAGCATTGCGCTTTGCTGCATAACATCCTTGTGCTATTGCAACAGCTTCCTGCGTAGCCAACATACCTACAAGGCTTGCATTGGGCTTCTTATAACTAAGATATATTGGTAAAGCTCCATAAGCATCAGAAAAAATTAAAATTGAAGCATTGGATGGAATATGTTTTGCCACCACATACCAATTTTTTAATTGTGCTCTTACAACCTGCTTAACCTCGGCAAAGCAAGTTTTATATCGATAATTAGTAAGTACGTGTCGTTTAAAATAATGTATTCCCTCAACTTCTTCCTGTACTGCACTAAACGCCTCCTTAAAATAACTGCTAATCTTTTTTGTACGTTGTGCATACCCTACTCCAAAACTCGAATCATCAAAGCGTATTCTCGGCAATATTTTGGCAGTCAATTTGCCATCGCTAATAATGAAATCTCCTTTTGGTGAGATATGTGTTGCACCATGCAATACCACCGGTACAATATCCAGTTCTAATTGTTCTGCCAAGTAAAAAGACCCTTTGTGAAAACGGCTCATCTTTGCTGTATTGGTTCTAGAACCTTCGGGAAACGCAATAAGTGAATAACCTTGTGCAACTTTTGTGCGTAAGTGTTCTACACCGCCCTCAATCCCCGAAGACACTGGATAAAATCCAGCCAAACGCACCGCTTTACCAAATATTGGTGATGTATAAACCCAATCCTTAACCAGATAAATCAGATCTTCATGCAACATACCTACCGTAAGGATATCTAGAAAAGAAGAGTGGTTGGCAATGATGATACATTGTTTTTTAAACGTTTCTCCCGTAGAATTAAGTATTTTTTTTTGAATGAAGGGATTAGAATATAAAACAGATGCCATCATCTTTGAAACAATGCGATGAAAAACTCGCATTTTTTTCTTCTTTGACACTGGGAACCACGGTATAATAAGACTGCTAAGTATTGATATAATAAACCCGCCTGCTATAAAATAGCCAAAACTAAATAACGACAGGATTGTTTGACGCAATTGCAATGGTGGCAATCCATTAGTAGCTCTGCGTGTGATACATAATTTAAACAACAATGGCTGTATGGTAAAGGCTACTATGACTGCAGTAAAAATACCAATCAATGAGACTATTGAGATGGAACGTAATGCTGGATGCTTGGCAAAAATTAAAACTCCGATTCCTAGTATCGTAGTAATAACCGAAAGTAAAATTGATGTCTTATACGTGGGTAGCTCACGAGATCCATAGGTATATTCTTTGACCAAGCCATTGGTAATAAATATGCTATAATCCACACCCAACCCAAAAATAAATGTGGAGATAATTACATTAAATATATTAAAATTAATCCCCAACAATTGCATGATTCCTAACGTAATCACCCAAGTAATCGCTATGGGTATGGTAGTAAGTAACACCAGCATTGGATCACGATAGAATAGCAAAAGTAAGCCAATCACAGCAACCAAAGAGTAACCGATAAGCGTATTAAAATCGTTTTTAAGAGATCCCAATAATTTTTCATTAAGCTGCTTACGGTCAATAATTAAGGTATTAGGAACTTTATGCAGAGCTGCATACAGTTGCGCTGTTTGCTGATCTGCTACTTTGATTGCAGACATAACAGTTGCAAAATCTCGCTCATGTGTAACAAACTCGTTAAGATATAACTGGTCTATTTCCTGATATCGCGAATATAAAATAGGCTCAATAGAACGGCTCAATAAGGTTTCAAAATCATTAAATACTGATGGCTTAAAACCATAGATAGCACCTTCTGACTTTAGTAAATTTATTAGTTTATCTCTTTTTTGTGGAGTCCAAAACGTTTGCCATTGAGTAATTTTATCTTGTTGTGCTTCTTTAGACAAAACCACACCACCAACAGAGCTGTAATTCAAAATAGAGTGCTCCTGCTTATTTGCTTCTAATACTTTGTATAATGCGTTATTTGCATTTAATGCTGTATTTAATGAATTACCATAAGAAACTACATAAATCGTTTTAGCTTTATTGTTGTTAATTCGATCCAAATTCTGCTCGGCCGCTACTAGCTCTGCCGGTCGATAATTCATCTGATTAAGATCGGTATCAAACCCTACTTTATGAAATAAGAAGATGCCAACAATCAATACTAATAAAACACAAATTATTAGAGGTTTATAACGATCAAACCGTAGGGCCGAAAAACGGTCTAATAGTGTTTCACGCTGTTGTGATTTTTCAGAAAATCGATATACCTGCGGAATAAAAATTAAAGCAAATATTGAAGCTCCAATTACACTTATTGCTGCAAAAACCCCAAGGTCATTAAGTGCTTCAGACTTTACGAAAACTAAACATAAAAATGCTACTGCCGTCGTAAGACTGCTCATAATAACTGGCAAGGCAACGTCTTTGTAAAGTGCTTGTATATTTTGATTGTTTCTGTAATGTGTAAGAATATGAAGAGAATAGTCTAAGGTAATACCAAGCAATACCGATCCAATCCCCAAAGAAATAGCAGAAATCTTACCTTTGATAAGATAAAGCATCGCGATGGCTAGTATTGCTCCAAATAGTGTAGGAGTAAATATGATTAAAGGTATAGTGAGCTTGCGGTAAAAAGCAATTAATATAATCAACAAAATAGTCATCGCTATCCCTATTGTAAGCTGTATGTCCTTTTTAATTTGTTTTGCATTGGCAACGGCATATAAGGTCGAGCCAAATAGTACCGCACTTGTTTTATGGACTGCAAATTGTGCATTAACGTGTTTCGTTAATTCTTGAAGTCTTTCTACAAAAAAGGTATTTTCACCTGTTTCATTTGCAGCAAGCGCTGGTGTTAAAAAAAGGAGCAAATTTTGATGATCCTTGGTAATCAAAAAGCCATTGTGTAGCATATAATTATCTCCCAATTGCAATTGTGTGAGTTTCTTAAGTGCTATCGGTGTTAAGGATAAAGGATCTTTTACAATGAACTTTTTGGTGACAATACCTGCGGGAGATAATAAAGCCTTATAATTATTTGTAATACGTTGTGCTATCGAATCTTGATTTAATAAATCCTCAATAGTTTCATAATCTTTTTTATCTAAAAAGAAGGGAAGATGCTCATATACAAAGTTATAAAGTTGCATCACATTATTCTCGGGTACTTTTCCTTGAATTGTCTGTATATAAGTTGAAACCTTGGCATTAAGACTATCGATATAAGTTTCGGCAAACTGTGTTAATGCGTCTGCATTTTTATCTTCGCTTTTGATAGTGACCACTATTTTATCAGAAAAAGATACCGTCTCTAAAACCTTTTTTGTGACTGTAGAGGTATCGCTATCGGGCAATAATTTAGTGATATCTTCTTCAAAACCAATACGAGTTGCTAACAATGTAACCCCTAGTATCAAACTTACAAGTATCGGCCAAGCCCAAAGTTTGTTGTTTGTAAACCTATGATAAATTGATATAAAAAATTTATGCATCTCTTGGTTTCTGTTTCGATTTAGTAATGCTAAAATACAAATAGGAAAGCCCTCCTAAAAGGAAAGAAGATAAAGTTGCTAAAATAAAACTTCCAAGTATATATTGCGTGAATCCTTGTACCACATCTGATGTTGTCCCTATCCTATCGATGTTCAAGGTAAGGTCCATAGGACGACCTGTAGCCAACAAACCTAGTTGCACACTAGCATATACGATAAATGGAATCATAGGAGGAACACTTATATTAGAACAAATAAAAGCAATAGTTCGGTTGAGCTTTAATAGAGTAGCCATGGCCATTACAAGAAGAGTCTGGAATCCCCAAAACGGTGCTATTCCGATAAAAATTCCCAATGCTATGGCTGCAGATTTTTTAAAGGGCGAGTCTGTGTTTTTTAAAAGATCCTCCTGTATAAAACGACTAACCCCTTTTTTTTCAAAGCGTTGAAACATCCTTTTGGGTCCATACCAAAGTATGGTTAGTGTAAATAACCACGTATTAAGTAAACTAATTCGACTAAAGTCTTGAAAGGGTCTAAAGTGTGAAACTCGTTCTTTCGCATCATACAAAACACGAATGGGTAGGTTCTTGACCTCAACACCGCGCCACGCTAATTTTACAATAACTTCGATCTCTAATTCGAATTTGGTTGTATATAAGCGTAATTTATTAATCGCTTTTAAAGGATATAGTCTAAACCCTGATTGCGTATCAGTAAGTTTATTACCTGTTTCTACATAAAACCAAAAATTAGAAAACTTATTACCAAAACTGCTTTTTCCTGGTACCGAAGGGTCATCCATTTTGCGAGAACCAATAAGAAGCAATTCCTTATTTGAACTGTGATTTTCTAAAGCTTCTATAAACAAAGGTATATCACTTGGATAATGTTGTCCATCGCTATCGATAGTAATCGCATACTCAAAACCCAGTTCAATAGCTTTATGGAAACCTTTCCGAAGTGCTACTCCTTTTCCTTTATTTTTAGATAAAGTAAGTATCGTACATCGCTTTTTGTAACGATCTAAAATTTGTTTAGTAGTATCTGTAGCCCCATCGTTAATTACTATTAATCGATCTGTATATGCAAGTATCCCCTGAAGTACTCTCTCTAGGGTTTTTGCATTATTATACGTTGGTACAATAACACAACAATGCTGCATATCAAAACGTTGATTATATATAGGTACTACAGTCACGTATTTCTTATTTGTTGGGGTTACGCAAAAATAGAATTTTATTTAAGATAGCGAGTGATTGTACTAGAGTTTTACTCGCTTGATAATCATATGCATTTTTGCTGAAAAATTTATTGTATACTCGTATATGACTAAAGTGTAGCTATACTAAATACAGTCTTCACAAAACACACTTAAATTTTATAAACAAAAACAGTTTAAATTGCTAGGCGCTGCATTTCATTTGTATTTTTGTTTCTAATAAACTATACCCTTGTATTTATGAGCTTAACAATCGAAAATATTCTTTTAATCGGTTCTCTATTATTATTCATAAGTATTGTTGCTGGTAAAACATCGTATCGATTTGGCGTACCCACGTTAATACTCTTCTTGTTAATTGGTATGCTAGCTGGCTCAGATGGATTGGCTAATATCCAGTTTGATGATCCTCAACTTGCTCAATTTATTGGTATTGTTTCACTCAATTTTATACTTTTTTCTGGAGGTTTAGATACTAGTTGGCCAGCCGTAAAACCTGTATTATGGAAAGGCCTGAGCTTATCAACGGTTGGTGTTCTACTAACAGCACTCATACTAGGAACATTTGTATGGTGGGTTACAGATTTTACTATTTATGAAAGTATGTTATTAGGATCTATCGTTTCTTCTACTGATGCGGCGGCTGTTTTTTCGATCTTACGTTCAAAAAGTTTAGCTCTTAAGGTCAATTTACGTCCTACACTTGAACTAGAAAGTGGTAGTAATGATCCCATGGCTTATGTACTTACTATTGGTTTTTTGGCTGTAGTAGTAAATCAAGAATTAAGTGTAATATCTATTATTCCTTTATTTCTACAGCAAATGATTTTGGGAGGTTTGTTGGGATTTGCATTCGGAAAATTAAGTAAATACGTTAATAATACAATCAATCTTGACTTTGAAGGCCTGTATCCCGTTTTGGTTATAGCTCTTATGTTTATTACCTTCTCGGCTACAGAATTTGTAGGTGGCAATGGATTTCTAGCTATTTATATTTGTGCCGTATATCTAGGAAATCAAGACCTAATTCACAAGAAAACGATTTTAAAGATGTTTGATGGACTAGCATGGTTAATGCAGATTGTGCTTTTTTTGACATTGGGATTATTAGTTTTTCCTTCAGAAATTTTACCAGTGATGGGTATTGGCTTACTTATATCGGTATTTCTCATACTTGTTGCTCGTCCATTAAGTGTGTTTATTAGTTTGCTTCCGTTTCGAATGAAATTACGTCGTCGTTTTTATATTTCATGGGTAGGCCTGCGGGGTGCTGTACCTATCGTATTTGCGACCTATCCATTGTTGGCAGGTATTGATAAAGCCGATATGATATTTAATATTGTTTTCTTTATTGCGATTACTTCTGTACTGATCCAAGGAACTACCTTATCTCTTGTTGCAAAATGGTTACATGTAGCTATTCCAGAAAAAGTAAAGCCATTAGCTCCCACAGAAGCATTTTTATCAGAGCTTCCAAAAACGGCTATGCAAGAAATTAGCATTCAGAAAGATTGGTGGGCGGTGAATAAAAAGATTGTCGAATTAGCTTTTCCAACAACTGCGATTATCGCCATGATCAAACGAGGACAAAGTTATATAACTCCAAATGGATCTACCATTATTGAAGCGGATGATGTTTTAATCATATTGTCGGATTCAAAGCTAGCTGTTGAGAAAATTTATGGCGTATTGGAAAATGAATAGTAGCAAAATTTTAACATTTGATTAGCTATCCTCGTTATAATTCAATCTATTACTCTGTTACCTTTGCTTGGTGAATGCTTTTTATAAAATTATCGGAATTACCGTACTCCTATCGCTTTATCTCTTATCAACATTAGGGACAGAGATGTATGGTAATGAGTTTTCTGATAAGCTAGCTGTAGAGCATACTTCAAATCAATCGAGTTATTATACCTCATCCAACGAAACTACTAACTCTAAAGCACAAAAAACCGAAGTTGTTCGAGTATAATTAGAAGTAACTAGCGTTTTTACCAAGAACCTTCCTTTTACGAAATTTATAACAAGCAATACATCACAACAGAAATCTAACCAACTTACCTACATAAGTTATCTTCGATTCTCAAAAAGCTTAGTCATAAGTTTTAAAAAAACAGATCTTATTTATCCTTTTCACTTTTTTTGGTAAGCCTGCCTCTTAACCATAATACTCACAATATAAAGGACTTTTCCTGAATAGTTACAATATTATTCACTCCTGTTAATATACGCAAAATTTAAACCAAATGGATTTACAAACAACCTTGATCGGGTTACTTATGATAGTATTATGTACTATCCCTTTTTATTTACTAGGACGTAGTGCAACTAAAAAAAGAAAGAAATTACTGGCAGGGATAACCGATTTGGCTGCTCAACATTATCAAACTATAGATACTGTTGAGTATGGACCGGAATTTAGTATCGCAACTACGCAAACAAAAGAGGCGATACTATTCTACAAAAAAAGTGATGTGAAAGAAATTGCACTATATATAGATTTAGATAAATTACTCTCATGCACTTTTATACACTTGAAAGAGAAAGTTCAAAATCAAGGGAAATTTTATGAACATACTAAAAAACTTGCGCTTTCTTGTAAAACAACTTCGCAAGAAGACATTTTGTTACTTGAATTTTATAACGTTGATGATGGCTTACAACTTAATGGAGAACTTGAATTACTCACCAAATGGCACCAAATTATTAATAAAAGTATTAAAATGATACGGCAGTCAATAGAGATTCCCTTATGAAGTCAATACATTTTGGCACATGTAAAATAGTACCTAAAAAATAAGCCGTCTAAATTAATAGACGGCTTAATATAATAAGTTCAAAGCTTTTATACAATATTCTTAGTAAAGTGCGTTGATAGCAGTTCTATCAGTACTAGTGAACTCTCCATCTTCGTTAGCTCCAAAACAAGCTAACATAATAGAATCAGTTCTATCAGAACTTGGAGTACCAGGAATTAAGATTGCTCCAACTCCAGCAGTTCCTTCGTTACTGTTTTGTCCACAACTTTGACGAGATCTGTAGTCAGTATGACGGAAACCAATACAGTGACCCATTTCATGCGTAATAACATGCTCTAATACATCAACGCTATAAGCATCAGTACCTTGGTTAATTTGAATCCACTTATAAGCGTTTCCTCCTGAAGGGAAACCAGCAGATCCACCACCTCCAGCACGATTATTATTATATACTACCATATCTGCATTCGTACTAGCTGAAAAAGATAAAGTAAAGTTTAATGATGTATTTAACTGATTATAATTGTTAACTGCATTTTGTAATCCAGTTCTCATTTTACTTGTTAAAGCATTTCCAGAACCTGTATATCCAATAACACTAATATTACGGTTACCACTAGATACTAAGTTAGTAGTTCTGTACTGCTTATTACCATCAGCCAAAGCTTCTAGTGCAGCCATTTGATCTAATTGATCAACTGGGATGTTAATATCGCCAGCTACTAAGTACTGTCCAGTAGTACCATCTAACATTGTTAATTTTTGAATAGTTACATCAGATGTGTTAACACCAAGATTAGCTAAACTTACTAACTGCTCTTTTGTTGGTGTAAGAGATGCTTCTTCTGTCTCGTTAGCAATTTCTTCTTTTTGACAAGATGTTGAGAATCCTGCAACGATAGCGCAAAGCGCTAATAATTTGATTTTTTTCATTTTAAATAAAGTTGAGTTTGTGTAGTTAATTTTTTTTTCAAAATAAACTTAACTAAGGTTTATTCTGTTTAAAATTTGTAAGTAAGCTTTGAACTTTATTACAATTTTGTGGGGATGAAGATATAATAATTTATTTAATAAAAAAGTCAATTAATTGCCTTATTCTTTGAAATTACTGTTAAACCGTAAATATTATTCAATAAAAACATACCAAAATAAAATTTACAACAATGCTTTTATTGATCAAAAATCGATGAATAACATGCTTAGTACTTTAGTAAACTAGTTTAAAACTATTGTATACATGGTGTTATTAAAGTATTAAGATAAAACCAAGACTATGTTAAATATTTTAAATAACAGGTATTTTCCTACAAATTATAAAATTTAAATTTTAAATGTTAAATTTTATAATTGTACGCAACCTAATACAAAAAAAGCTATCATGATTGATAGCCTTTTTAATTAAAACTTAAATTTTACATTATATAATTTCTGCACTCAGGCCTGCTTCTTGAAGTTTTGAACATCTTGGAACCAGTTCTTCATAAACACCTGTTTTTACTATACATTTACCATTATAATGCACTAAAAAAGCACATTGCTCAGCTTGGATAGGAGTGTGCTCACAGCTGTAGATTAGTGTATCTATAACATGATCAAACGTATTTACATCATCATTATATAAAACTATTTCGTTATTTTTTTGATCAACAGTTTGTTCTAATACTTCTTCTAAAACTTCCTCTTGAATACTCATACCTTAAAATTTTTAAACAAAAATACTATATTGAAATTAAAAACACAGAAAATATTGCATTATTTTAACAGGTAACTTGCTGCTATCCAATTGTTTCTTTTTTTGAAACTGACCAAATCTAACCGATTACCTTTACATTCTTTATTGATCATTTCTAAATCTTCTTCATAAAAACCACTAAGAAATAGTTGTCCGCCCTGATTAAGACACTCTGCATATATTGCAATATCTTTTAACAATATATTTCTGTTAATATTAGCGATGATACAATCATACTTTCTTTGTTTCAATACGGTTGAATCTCCTTCTAAAACATTTATATTGTTTACTGAATTACGTTCAACATTTTCTAGGGTATTTATATAACACCAATTATCTATATCAATGGCATCTACCGCTGCTGCCCCTCTCATTTGAGCTAGAATAGCGAGCACACCCGTACCGCACCCCATATCTAAAACTGTTTTACCAGTAAAATCGTTCTCTAAAATATGCTGTATCATCATATGAGTAGTCTCATGATGTCCCGTACCAAAAGACATTTTTGGTTCTATTAAGATATCATATTTTACCGAAGGTTGTTTATGAAAAGGTGCTCTTACACTACAAAGATTATCAACTATAATTGGATCAAAATTTTTCTCCCATTCTAAGTTCCAGTTTACTTGTTCGATCTCTTTATGTGTATAAGTAATCTCAAAAACATCAGAAGAGAGAATATCTATATCTTCTAAAATATTTTCTCTCCAATCTTCTTTTTGAATATAGGCTTCAATTCCAGTTTCTGTCTCTACAAAGCTTTCGAATCCTGCTGCACCTAATTCTGCAATAAGAATATCACTTGCAGGTGCTAAGGGGGTTATATTGAAATAATAGCCTATATATATTGGCACTATCATAATCGTAATGGTTTTGCAACAAAGTTACTTGTTCATAATGAAAAAGGCATCGATTAACGATGCCTTTTTTAAAATTTTCTCAATCCTTTTTAATAAACTACTTTAGAATGAATTAGCAATAGCGACGAAGCTTTTTGCATCTAATGCAGCGCCTCCAATTAAACCTCCATCTACATCTTTATTGGAAAACAACTCTTTTGCATTAGTTGGTTTAACACTTCCTCCATAAAGTATTGAAACGTTATCTGCTATAGTATCACCTGCATGCTTTGCAACTGTTTCGCGTATAAAATTATGCATTTCTTGAGCTTGCTGGGGTGTCGCTGTCTCTCCTGTTCCTATTGCCCATACAGGTTCATACGCTAAAATTACAGATTTCCAATGTTCTTTTTTAATATGAAAAAGTCCTTTCTCTAATTGTCTTTGTACACACTCAAAATGATTCTCGGCTTTACGATCCTTTAATTCTTCCCCAAAACAAAAAATGACGCGCATTTCTTGATCCAAAGCAGTAGTCACTTTTGCAGCAAGTACCTTATCTGCTTCTCCAAACAAAGTTCTGCGTTCACTATGGCCTAAAATGACCGTATTGACCCCTATACTCTTCAACATCTCTGCCGATATTTCTCCTGTATAAGCCCCATGAGCTGCTGCGTTCATGTTCTGCGCTGCCAACTTAATTCCTGTTCCTTTGAGCAATTCAAAGGAATAATATAAATTAGTAAAAGCAGGTGCTATAATAATTTCTGCCTCAGGCATTGTAGACAATTCGGCTTTAATATCCGCTATTAGTTCTCCTGCCTCTGGCAAGGATTTATTCATTTTCCAATTTCCGGCAACGATTCTTTTTCTCATTTTATGGTTTTGTGTGATTACTAAAATTCTCTCTTACATTTTAACTCTAGGATCTAACCATCCATATATAATATCAACTACTATATTAATAGTTACAAAAAGTGAAGCTATTACCAAAACTGCTCCCATAATAATGGGTAGATCTAAGGTATTAAGTGCATCGACTATCTCTTTTCCTAAACCGTTCCATCCAAAAATATATTCTACAAAAACCGCTCCTGCCAACATTGAGGCAAACCAGCCAGAAACTGCAGTGACAACAGGGTTTAAAGAGTTTTTTAAGGCGTGTTTTCGTATGACATTAAATTCACTTAAGCCTTTGGCTCTTGCTGTTCTTATATAATCCATATGAAGCACTTCTAGCAACGAATTACGCATGAGCTGAGTAATTACTGCCAAAGGTCGGATTCCCAAAACTATTGCTGGCAATATCAAATTCTTCCATTGTATATAACTTCCTTCTCCAAAGTCATCAACCTCATATAAACTACCTGTCATATTGAGATGTGTATATTCCTGTAATACGTAACCAAAAAGCCACGCGACTATAATAGAACTAAAAAAAGATGGTACACTCATACCAACTGTACTGATTACTTGAATCGCTTGGTCAGGCCATCTATTTTTTGTTAATGTACTAATGATACCTAAAATGACTCCAAATATAATTGCAATACTAATAGCAGATACCGCTAACAATGCTGTATTAGGTAACGTCTCTTTAATAACTTGACTTACTTTTTTACCGTTTTTCTGGAATGACTCCCTCAAATAAGGTGTTTTGAGAGCTACTTTAATTTGACCTACTGTACACAAAACAATACCTGAATATTTATCTTGATCATAATGCGTAAATGCTTCAGGCTTTGTACTATGAAAAGATAGTGGTGATAAATCATTAATATAGTATAGATATTGAATACTACGGGGCTGATCAAAACCATATTTTTTTCTTACTGTCTGTAATTGACCTTCAGTTTCATTCTGTCCCATCATCATTTGCGCTGGATCACCAGGAAGGATTGTAAACAAAATAAAAATTACAGTAACAACACCAAGAAGCGTTACTAAAGCGTATCCAAGTTTAGAAAAATATTTATGCATATTTGCTTATTTTTCACGGTTGGCGCCTAGGTCTAAATCATTACTATCGTTCCAATGCAATTTTTGCTTAATTGTACCTCGTTCTAAAGTGAGAATTCCTGGATTAGAACGTACAATCGTCTTTAAGGCAGTCTCATCTACACTATAAAAGTCTAAATCAAAACCATACATTTGTTTAGCTTGATTGATTTGATCTTCTATAGAAGCCGTTAAACCTATCACTTTATAACCGGATTGTTTAGCATCAGCAATTATTTCAGAAATCTTTTTCATTCCTTCTTTTTCACTTTTTAGTAGATTATACATAATAATAACTACTAGCTTATCTTCATCTAAAAACCGCTTGGTGTGGTCCACACCATCTTTTTCAATCGAAAAATCATGTATAGGAGGTATATAACCTTCAGAAATTGTTTCTGTATCTACCGAAACAAATTCGCCTGAAAAGGAGGGATAACTTCCTGAAGTTGTAATTATATGATCCTCTCCATTGGCTCTAAATTTCCAGTGATACGCCATTTCAGCCTCGGGAGCACCTGGAGGTGTTTGCATAGCTTTTTCGATATTGACGCCTATTTTGTAAGCTCTAAAATCAAGCCACGGTAAATGCATTAATACATAATAGCCAAAACCTAAACATAATGAAAAGCATACAAATACAATCCATTTATGAGACGCAACCGCTCCGATAGGTTGAATATATTTTTTACCAATAAATAGGATCACTATTAAAACTAGAAGTATGACATCCTTAATAAAGGACTCCCAAGGTGTTAAGGAAATTGCATCTCCAAAACAACCACAATCAGTAACTTTATTAAAATATGCAGAGTAGAAAGTCAAGAAGGTAAAAAATACTATCATTCCCATCAAAGACCAAAGAGTAATATCTTTTAAGTATCCTAGCAATAAAGTCACTCCGACTAATATTTCAAAAACCACTAAGAAAATGGCTATTAATAAAGCAAAAGGAATCAAAAATTCTAACCCTAACACGTTAACATCAAAATACTCTTGTAGTTTATATGAAAAACCTAAAGGATCATTGAGTTTTATAAAACCTGAAAATATAAATAATACACCAACTAGTATTCTTGAGATATGTACAAGTAATTTCATTATTTTATTTTGTTTAAATATAAAAAGACTTTTGTAGGAATTTGTAACCTACTCATTATTTTTATGCGCATTAAGGTGAATCATTGCAAATACCGAATAATTAATCATATCTTGATAATTTGCATCAATACCCTCACTTACAATAGTCTTACCATGATTATCTTCTATTTGCTTAACACGTAGTAATTTTTGTAAAATTAAGTCTGTCAAAGAACTTATACGCATCTCTCTCCAAGCTTCTCCATAATCGTGATTTTTATCAAACATAAGTTGCTTAGTGATTGCAACCTGTTTGTCATATAATTTTATAGCATCTTGTGTCGATAGATCTGGCTGTTGCACTACCCCTTTTTCTAACTGAATAAGTGCCATTATACTATAATTAATGATCCCCATAAATTCAACCACTTCGTTCTCTTTGATTTTCTGTATTTTATTCTCCTGCAGGCTACGTATTCGTTGTGCCTTAATAAAAATTTGATCCGTCAAAGAAGGAAGTCGTAAGATTCGCCACGCGCTTCCGTAGTCCTTCATTTTTTTTATATATAAATCACGACATTTTGCGATGATTAAGTCATATTGACTAGAGGTGTCCTGCATCTTATTATTCAATTTTGCGTAAATTTCGCGTTATTAAAGCAATTATGCCAAAGAACTGGCAAAATAACTAAAAAATATGTGTACCTATTCATTTAGGTAAAAAGAAATATATCGACAAACTGTAATCATAAAATCTAATTTGGAACATTAAGTTATGTTTTAAAAAATAATCGCTATGAACCTTACTCAAAAGTTAAATTTCACTATTAATTGTAAAGGGACTTTGATCGACTTGTCAACTCCAAAAATTATGGGTATTATCAATCTTACTCCTGATTCTTTTTATGATGGAGGTAAGCACGAAGAAATAGCTAATATACTAACTCATGTAGAAAAAATGCTACAACATGGAGCCACTTTTATTGATGTGGGTGGTTACTCCTCTAGGCCGGGAGCGGTAGATATTACTTTGGAAGAAGAACTTATAAGGGTGCTTCCTATAATAGAAACCTTAGTAGATAAATTTCCTGAAATTCTTATATCGATAGACACATTTAGAAGTAAGGTGGCAAAATCTGCTGTCGATGCTGGTGTTGCAATAGTAAACGATATCTCTGCTGGTATACTTGACAAAACAATGATTCCTACGGTTGGAGAATTGAAAGTTCCTTATATAATGATGCATATGAAAGGTACTCCTAGAACTATGACTTCGTTAACTAATTATGATGATTTGATTACAGAAATGAAATCTTATTTTTCTTATCAAATTGCAGAGGCTCGTAAACATCAAATTAATGATATAGTAATTGATCCTGGATTTGGCTTTGCAAAAAACAGCTCGCAAAACTTTGAGATTTTACAACAACTTAACCTGTTTCAGTCATTTAATCTTCCTATACTAGCTGGTCTTTCAAGAAAATCAATGATCTACAAAACATTAGGGAAACTTCCTAAAGACGCACTTAATGGAACCACTTGTCTCAACACAATCGCATTACTTCAAGGTGCTTCGATATTAAGGGTTCATGACGTCGCCGAAGCAGCCGAATGTGTTACCTTACTCAACGCGCTTAAAAATTAATTTTTATATTTTTACAAAAACAACTTTGGATTGGACATTATAAATCTTAGAATACTTGATATACTTGATATTGTACTGGTTGCACTTTTACTGTATTATATCTATAAATTAGTAAAAGGAACTGCCGCGATTAACATTTTTATCGGTATTGTAATGATTTACTTAGTTTGGAAATTGACACAGCTCTTAGCTATGGAGATGCTAAGCAGTGTGTTAGGTGAATTTATTGGTGTTGGAATGTTTGCCCTCATCGTAGTTTTTCAACAAGAAATAAGAAAATTTCTTTTGATGATTGGATCAACTAATTTTGGAAGAAGACGTAAGTTTTTACGAACTTTAAAGTTTATGAGGGACGCTCCAGAGGAAAGTTTGACTGATATAAACTCTATTTTGGCAGCATGCAATAATATGAGTAAAACCTATACTGGAGCGATCATTGTAATCAAACGTAGTACCTCCTTAGATTTTGTAAAAACCTCTGGTGATACAATGGATATCAAATTGAATACACCTATAATTTTGAGTATTTTTTATAAAAATAGCACCTTACATGATGGCGCTATGGTTATCGAAGACAATAAGATTACTGCCACACGTGTAATTTTGCCAGTAACCAATGATAGAGACATTCCTTTACGCTACGGATTAAGACATCGTGCTGCCATTGGAATTACAGAGAAAACAGATGCTGTTGCTCTAATTGTCAGCGAAGAAACAGGACAAATTTCTTATGTGAAAAATGGTGAATTTGTTCCATTTGAAACTCTTGATGAACTTAATGAAAAATTAAAGAAGGAACTAATCTAATCTTTTATTCTGCTGCTGTTGTAAATTGAACTTCGTATAGATTTTTGTAATAACCTTGATCAATTGTCAATAACTCGTCATGACTACCCTGCTCAACAATTTTACCTTGATCCATAACTATAATAGTATCTGCTTTACGAATAGTCGCCAATCTGTGCGCAATGATTATAGAAGTTCTACCTTGAGTAATTTTATTTGTCGCGTCTTGAATCAATTGTTCACTATGAGAGTCTATTGAAGATGTAGCTTCATCCAAAACTAAAATACCAGGATCAGTTACAAAGGCTCTTAAAAAAGAGATTAATTGTCGTTGCCCTGATGACAACATAGCGCCACGTTCTTTTACGTTGTAATAATAACCTTTTGGAAGAGTCATTATAAAGTCATGAATTCCAATCTGTTTGGCCGCATCCATTACTTTTTCTTCGGTTATTTCTGGATTGTATAAAGTTATATTATTTAAAATAGTATCTGCAAACAAAAATACGTCTTGTAATACCACCGCAATATTGTTACGTAACGACTCCAAATTTATTTTAGTAATATCCATTTGGTCTATATGAATAGTGCCTCCATCAATTTCATAAAACCTGCTCAATAAATTGATAATTGTTGATTTACCTGCACCTGTAGAACCAACAATTGCTACAGTTTCTCCCTGTTTAACAGAAAATGAAACCCCCTTTAAAACTTCTTCACCTTTAACATAACTAAATCGAACATTTTCAAAACTAATATCGCCTTTTATTGTTTGAATCATAGTATGACCACTATTACTAATTCGAGATTCTGTATCAAGAATTTTAAACACTCTATTTGCGGCCACCATACCCATTTGTAGTGTATTAAACTTGTCTGCTATTTGACGTAAAGGTCTAAATAACATTTGTGCCAGTTCAATAAAAGCAATTACGATTCCAAGACTTAAGCCATCCCCCTGCGCAGCTTGTAATCCCCCAAACCATACGATGAGACCAATAGTGATCGAACTTGACATTTCTGCAATAGGGAAAAATATTGAATTGTACCATACGGTCTTTATCCATGCTTTCTTATGTTTTTCATTAATCGATTTGAATCTATGGTACTCTGTCTCTTCTCGTGTAAATAGTTGAACTATCTTCATCCCTGTTATACGCTCTTGCACAAATGAATTGAGATTGGAAACTTGAGTTCTTACCTCTTCAAATGCAGACTTCATTTTTTTTTGAAATACTCGAGTAGCGTATAAAATTAATGGCAATATTGAAAATACAATTAAAGCCAGTTCCCAGCTTTGATAAACCATAAATCCCATGATAACAAGCATTTTGAGAAGGTCACTAATAATCATAAATAGTCCCTGACTAAAAATACTTGAAATAGTTTCTATATCACTAACTGCTCTGGTTACCAATCGTCCCACAGCAGATTGATCATAATACTGCTTTTTAAACGCTATCATATGACCAAAAAGATTAACTCGCAGATCCCGTACAACTTGCTGCCCCAACCAATTTGCAAAAAATATAAAAAGAAATTGAAAAATCACTTCTAACATTAGAATCCCCAACATGATTGCTACATAATAAAATAACAGATCATTATCCTTAGGCATTATACTCTCATCTATTGTAATTTGTAGAATATATGGCCTTAACACCGTTACCACCGATAGTAAAACGGCAGACAATCCAACGAAATAAAATGTTAGGCGATATGGATTGGTGTATCGTATCAACCGCTTAAATAATTCAAAATCAAATGCTTTTCCTGTTTGCTCTGCCATTTGTTTATTCAATATATATTGTTTTAGGATACTCAACTGCAGTTAAGTACAGTCCTGAAGCGGGAACGGAATATCCTGCCTGTCCTCTATCCTTACTTTTTAATATTCTTTCTAAATCCGAAACATCTAATTTATTTTCTCCTATTTCTATAAGAGTTCCTACGATCGCTCTCACCATGTTTCGCAGAAAGCGATTTGCTGTTATTTTAAAAATTAAACCATCCTTCGTACTCTGCCATAAGGCTTCTGTAATATTACAGTCATAGGTTTTTACATCGGTTTTAGATTTACTAAAACATTTAAAATTTTTATACCGCAATAACATAGTAGCTGCTTCATTCATTCTCGACACATCCAATTTCTTTTTTAAGAAATAGGTCATATGTATAGAAAATGGATCTTTTAAAAAAGTTATATGATACTCATAAGATCTACTAACTGCATCAAATCTAGCATGTGCACTACCTTTGACATTTCGAATACTATACACAGCAATCTCTCCTGGAAGTAGACAATTAAGTTTATAAACTACCGAATCCGTATCCAAATACCCATTATAATCAAAATGCGCCATGAGTTGTCGTGCATGCACACCCGAATCAGTTCTACCCGCTCCCATGATTACAATTTCCTCTCTTAGTATAATTGTCAAGACTTTCTCTACAGTCTCTTGAACGGATACAGCATTAGGTTGACGCTGCCATCCATGATAAAGTGTGCCATTGTATGCAAGTTCCAAAAAATATCTCAAATCAATACTGTATTTTTGTGCAAAGCTAAGAAACAAATATAGTTCATCTACCCTAAAGTACGAACAATACGAGTTAACAGTTTCCTTATTATGACATAAGTTAATCCTATTCATTTTGACAAAAATTTTACTCTTAAGTGACACGCATAGCCATATTGATGATCGCATCCTACATTATATTAAAGAAGCTGATCAAGTCTGGCATGCAGGTGACATCGGTGATATAGCAGTTACAGATACTATTAAAGCTATCAAACCTTTAAAAGCTGTATATGGCAATATCGATAATAGCATTATCAGAAAAGAATTTCCTTTACACCAAAGATTCACTTGCGAAGGTGTTTCTGTTTGGATAACTCATATTGGAGGCTATCCTCCTAAGTACAATAACTATACACGAGATGAGATCAAGAAAAATCCACCTAGGCTTTTTATTTGCGGACATTCACACATACTAAAAGTAATGATGGACAAAAACAATGGTACATTACATATGAATCCAGGCGCATCTGGTAAACATGGTTTTCATAAAACAAGAACAATGTTACGTTTCACACTAGATTCTGGTAAAATTGAGAATTTAGAAGTTATTGAATTAGGAACAAAATAAAACCCGAAGTTGGCATACTTCGGGTTTTAACGCACTAATACTACTAAGATTTTAGGTTTATCGTAATCGGTCTACAGATTTTACAAGATCTTCATCCCGTTTAATGGCTCGATTAGCCATTACTAATAAAACGATAGAAATAATAGGAATCAACATCCCAATACCTTTCTCAGAGACAATTGTCTCTCCAGATACCGTTAGCGACCAATAAACAAATACTCCTAGTAAAATAAAGTTTAATAAGATATTCACACGCCCCAATACAAATTGAAGCTTTCGATTTTTAAATAAAAAAATAGTCAATAAAGACAATCCAGCTGATACCATATAAAGACCAAAAATCGCTGGCTCAGTATATGCATATAAAGCATCACCTTGATTATTTAAACCATAGGGTAAAAATAAACAAACCGCACCAGAAACTCCAGCTGCAAGCAATAAATATATAGTCTGTATTCTTTGTAACATAGGTGTAATTACATATAACGATAGCAAAAATAAGAGTTTCTTTTTATTATTATGTCTAAAAATTTAAAAATAAAGTTGTATACTTGCAACTATAATAGCGTAACCGATTCAATTAAGGTTACTTACCTTCAAAATAAAATTTTCCTAGAATTCTTCTTTAGAAAATTAACACCAAAACAAAAATTATATTACATATTTAAATGTTAGAAATTTCTGAATTAAAAGCGAAAAAGCTTCCTGAATTACAGGAAATTGCAAAAACCCTCAATGTACCTAAATTTCGTACCATGAAAAAATTGGATTTGGTTTATCAAATTCTTGATTATCAAGCTTCAAATCCCAATAAAGTGAAGGAGGTGGTTAAAATTGATACTCCTCCCAAAGAAGAGGTCACTGCTAAGACAAAAGAAGAAAAACCAAGACGACCTCGGGCAAAAACTGCACAAAAACCCACCCCTAGTTCAGAAAAAAAAGTTGAAAAAAAACCGGTTCACAAAACTGCACCAGAGGCAAAAAAAGACACTACTACAGAACGAACACCTCCCCCTGCTCATCAAGAGAGAAACAAACCTTCGCACAAGAGAGAAGAGAAGAAAGAGGAGAAAAAAGATCCTAGAAACAGATCTAACGATAAGAATAAAAATAAAAATTCAACTCCTAACAAACGAGATAATGGCAACCGTGATCAAGGAAATAGAGATAGTAGAAATCGCTACAAAGAGCCAGATTATGAGTTTGATGCGATTATCCAAAGTGAGGGTGTCTTAGACATCATGCAAGACGGATATGGCTTTTTGCGCTCTAGCGACTACAATTACCTGTCTTCTCCTGATGATATCTATGTATCTCAATCACAAATTAAATTATTTGGTCTTAAAACAGGAGACACTGTACTTGGTCAGGTAAGACCCCCCAAAGAAGGAGAAAAATATTTTCCTTTAATCAAAGTGAACAAAATTAATGGGATGGATCCTCAGGTTGTACGAGATCGTGTATCTTTTGAACACTTAACCCCTTTGTTTCCGCAGGAAAAATTCAATCTTGCAGATAAACAAAGCACAATTTCAACCCGTATAATGGATCTTTTTGCTCCAATCGGTAAAGGTCAACGTGGTATGATTGTATCACAACCCAAAACAGGTAAAACCATGTTACTTAAGGATGTAGCAAATGCAATTGCAGCTAATCATCCAGAAGTATATCAAATGATTTTACTTATAGATGAAAGACCTGAAGAAGTTACTGATATGCAACGCAATGTTAGTGGCGAAGTGATTGCATCAACCTTTGATAAAGAAGCACACGAACACGTAAAGGTTGCCAATATTGTTTTGGAAAAAGCAAAACGATTAGTAGAGTGCGGACATGATGTAGTCATACTTTTAGACTCCATAACTCGTCTTGCAAGAGCTTACAATACGGTACAACCGGCAAGTGGTAAAATTCTAAGTGGTGGTGTTGATGCAAATGCTCTTCATAAACCAAAAAGATTTTTTGGTGCTGCAAGAAATATCGAAAATGGAGGCTCCCTATCTATTATAGCGACAGCACTAACCGATACCGGATCCAAAATGGATGAGGTTATCTTTGAAGAATTTAAAGGAACCGGTAACATGGAACTTCAGTTAGATCGTAGAATCGCTAACAAACGTATTTTCCCAGCGATTGATTTGATATCAAGTAGTACACGTAGAGATGACATCTTACTTGATGACACAACCATACAACGTATGTGGATTATGCGTAAGTATCTGGCAGACATGAATCCAGTTGAAGCAATGGAATTTATCAATCAACGTTTTAAACAAACACGAAATAATGAGGAATTTTTGATTTCTATGAACGGATAAATATCATATCAACTTTTTAATAAAACCAGCTGTTATTCATAAAATAACAGCTGGTTTTGTTTTACAAAGATTCTAAAGATCAACTGAAAGGTTTTATAATTTACCTAGACTATAATATCAAAAATAAAAAACATGAACTATTTATACGTAGCTTTAATTGTAATCGTAAGCGCATGCCAAGGTAACAGTCAGCAAAAGGAAACTCAATACAAAAATAACGAAGCAAGCAACAAAAAACCTGTTCAAGTGCAACCAAAGGACAGTTTTGAATTCGCATATTTTGCTAGTGGCTGTTTTTGGTGTGTAGAAGCTATATATGAAAGCGTATATGGTGTTAAAGAAGTTACATCTGGCTATTCTGGAGGACACACTCAAAATCCAACATATGAGTCTAGCAATACAGGACGTACTGGACATGCAGAAACTGTTGAAGTGATGTATGATCCAGAAAAAATATCTTTCAGCACATTAATAAATATCTACTTTGCCTCTCAAAACCCCACGCAAATTAATGGTCAAGGACCTGATCGAGGTTCTCAATATCGCTCTATAATCTTTTATCAAAACATTGTACAGAAAGAAATAATCTTAAAGAAGAAGTTACTCCTAAGCAAAGAACTAAACGCAGAAATTGCTGCAGAGGTAGTCCCTTTCGAGAAATTTTGGATTGCAGAAGCCTATCATCAAGACTATGAAAAAAGAAACCCTGCAAATCCATACATACGAAATGTGTCGATTCCCAGACTAAAAAGATTTCAATCAAAACTCCCTAACGTATTAAAAACAAGTATAAGACATTAGTATAGTTAAAACGTCTTATCACCAAAAGCCGTAAAAAAAGTATCAAAACACCATCAAAGGCAAAAATTTTGGTTAAAAAGAAATAATTTTTTAATGTACTACTAAAAACATACAGTAAAATCCCAAAACCCCTTTAAAACACAGATGTAATACACAAAAATATCGATAAAATACACGTTTATACAACCTTTAAAATAAAAAAAACGGGAAATAAAATGAAAACTTGTTGGTATTTTAAATATAAAAACTTACTTTTGTTTATAGCATAAAGGTTTTCTTATCAGTACTTTAATCGAAAACATTAAAGTTAAACTAAAACAAATAAAGTTTAAAATACTGATTAACAGTTACTTGAAGCTAATTAAGTTGTTTTTAAACACTGTAGTTATTAACAGATTGTTGAAAAGTAATTTAAATTTAATGAAATTTAAAAGTTTAATTTTCGTTTTTATTGAAATGAATTTTTAAGTTTACCGATAGTAATATGAAAGAAATTTCCTTACAGAATTTCATGATTATTAATAGATACCAAATCTAAAATTTGAATTTTAACATGTAAACCCTAAAGATTATGAAACCAATTTTTACATTTATCTTGCTCTTGGTGATCACATTTTCAAACTCTTTTGCTCAAATATCAGAACGCTATTTGATGTCTGAACGTAAGCTTGAAGTACGAAGTGGACCTGGAGCTAACTACAACATTATCGCCGAAGTCCCTAAAGGAACTCAGGTATATGTAATTAGTAGTGAGTATGGAGACTGGAGTACCGTACAACACAAAAACATTAATGGATTTGTTTTAACCTCTCTTTTAACAGAAGACAGTAGAATTGCTGATGCAGAAAGAGCTGCTAGAGAAGCTGAGGCTAAAAAAGATGCTGCTAGAGCTGCAGCAGCAAAAGCAATTGCTAGTGCTGAGGCTGCAAAAAAGGCTGCAGAAATTGCTGCTAGAAAAGCTATAGCAGAAGCTGAAAGATTAAAAAGAGAAGCTGAAGCTCAAGAAGCCAAAGCAATTGCAGATGCAGAAGCTGCTAAAAGAAATCAAGCTGTAGCTGCAAGAAGAGCTGCCGCAGATTCTGAAGAAACAAGAAGAGCTGTTGAAGAAGCTAATAGAAGAGCTGCAAATACTGATTTAGCATCTTCTCCTATTGAATCAACTACACCTTCTTACGGATCTTCATCTAGAAGAACATCTGCTGCACCAATGTCAGTAACTAAAGAAGACAAATATTCTTCTTGGGAGAAAAAGACCTATAAATCAGGTGCTGCACCTAAATCATCTTCTGTAAAAGCGAAGTATGATTATAAATTAGATAATTACTTAAAAATTAACGTTGGTAAAAATACCGAAGTTGTTGTTAAGCTTTACAAAATGGGTAAATCAGCATCCGATGATGTTTGTATCCGTGAGACTTATATAAAAAGTAACACTACTCATTATATCAAAAACATTCCAGCTGGAGAATACTATGCAAAAATTGCATATGGTAAAGATTGGAGAGAAACTTCTAAGAACGGAAAAAAATATGGAACATTTACTCAAAATGCTTTATATGAAAAAGGTCAGGATATCTTAGATTTCACTCCTATTAAAACTGCTAAAGGAATCAACATACCTTCTTACACTCTTTCATTAGACTTATTACCTAACGGAGGACTTGGATACGGTAACGAAGACCAAGATAATATTGACGCTGATTCTTTCAACGATCAATAAAAACACTTGGAATGATTAAAAAAATCAAGAGTTTTTAATCACCGTTTCCAATTTAAATGTAGAAAATATAATAAAATCCTCGTAAGCGATTACGAGGATTTTCCTATTTTAATAATTAGCTTATAGAGTATAAAGATAATAAAACAGTATTTTTTGAGATCCTAAAGTTATACCTAAATAAATTAACCCGCTACCACAACCATAAGAAACAAAAAAGCGAATAAATTTAATTACCCACTTTTGTTTCTAAATAAATCTTTATTCAAAGATATTACACCTATAAAAATTTAATTCACATTAGTTATTACGATGTCTCTCTCTCGCCAATAGCGTGTTTTTAAGTAGCATCGCTATCGTCATTGGTCCAACACCTCCTGGCACTGGAGTTATAAAAGATGCTTTCTGACTTACATTCTCAAAATCTACATCTCCAACAATCTTATATCCTTTTTCAGTTGATTCATCAACTACACGTGTTATACCCACATCTATAATAACAGCATCATCCTTAACCATCTCTGCTTTTAAAAAACCCGGTACTCCTAAAGCAGAAATAACAATATCTGCTTGTGAAATGATTTGAGTAATATTTTTTGTGTGACTATGAGTTAATGTTACTGTTGAGTTACCAGGCCAGCCTTTTCTTCCCATAAGAATACTCATAGGTCTACCAACTATATGACTACGACCAATTACTACCGTATGCTTTCCCTTTGTATCTACTTCATAACGCTCTAATAACTCCAAAATACCAAAGGGTGTTGCGGGTATGAATGTAGACATATCCAAAGCCATTTTTCCAAAATTCATAGGATGAAAACCATCAACATCCTTATCGGGATCTACAGCGAGTAAAACCTTCTGTGTATCGATCTGAGGAGGTAAAGGTAACTGTACAATAAAGCCATCAATAGCTTCATTCTTATTAAGCTCTTCAATTTTGGTTAGCAATTCAATTTCACTGGTCGTACTAGGCATTTTGACAAGTGTAGACTCAAAACCAATCCGTTCACATGCTCGTACTTTACTGCCTACATACGTAAGACTCGCACCGTCGTTACCTACAATTATTGCTGCAAGATGAGGAACTTTTTCTCCTCTATCCTTCATTTTTTGTACCTCTGCAGCTATTTCATTTTTAATATCGTTACTAACTTTTTTACCGTCAAGTATCTTCATTTTTGTTGTGTTGTGTGATATAAATAATAAGATTATTGCATTTTATTCATCATCTGCATCATTCGCTTACCGCCACCACCTTGCATCATCTTCATCATTTTACTCATCTGATCAAACTGCTTTAATAATTGATTAACCTGTTGTACCGATGTTCCCGAGCCTTTGCCTATACGCTTTTTACGACTAGCATTAATAATTTGAGGTTTGGTTCTCTCTGCTGGAGTCATAGAGTGAATTATCGCTTCAATATGTTTGAAAGCATAATCATCAACATCGATATTTTTAAGCATTTTTCCAGCTCCAGGGATCATTCCCATTAGATCCTTCATATTACCCATCTTCTTAACTTGCTGAATTTGCTTTAAGAAATCATCAAAACCAAATTGATTTTTAGCGATCTTCTTTTGAAGCTTTCTAGCCTCCTCTTCATCAAACTGTTCTTGGGCACGTTCTACTAAAGAAACCACATCACCCATCCCTAAGATCCTATCTGCCATACGAGAAGGGTAGAATACATCTAGTGCATCCATCTTTTCTCCCATTCCCACAAACTTTATAGGCTTATTTACTACGGACTTAATTGAAATTGCAGCTCCACCTCTTGTATCACCATCAAGCTTAGTAAGAATTACTCCATCAAAATTAAGAATTTCATTAAATGCTTTTGCGGTATTAACAGCATCCTGCCCTGTCATTGCATCAACAACAAACAAGGTCTCATTAGGATTAATTGCTTTGTGAACGTTTGCGATCTCTGTCATCATCATTTCATCGATTGCTAATCGCCCAGCAGTATCTATAATAACCGTATCAAACCCATTGGTTTTGGCATGAGCAATACCGGCGTTTGCAATAGCAACTGGATCAGTATTGCCTTTATCACTATATACCTCAACATTAATTTGATTACCTACTACATGCAATTGATCTACTGCCGCAGGTCGATATACATCACAGGCAACTAATAAAGGATTTTTCTTCTTTTTATCTTTAAGATAGTTGGCTAATTTACCAGAGAAAGTTGTTTTACCAGATCCTTGCAATCCAGTCATAAGAATAACTGAAGGATTTCCTGATGTATTTATTCCTACAGCATCACCTCCCATCAGTTGTGTTAGCTCATCCTTAACCAACTTAACCATTAACTGACCTGGTTTAAGGCTTTTGAGAACATCTTGTCCTAGTGCTTTCTCCCTAACCCTTGCCGTAAAATCCTTAGCTATTTTATAATTTACATCTGCATCAACCAATGCTCTACGCACCTCTTTAAGAGTTTCGGCTACATTTACCTCAGTAATCTGCCCGTGCCCTTTGAGAATGTGTAACGCTTTATCTAACTTATCACTTAAATTATCAAACATATATCTTACTTATAGAATTTAACCTTACCACTTTGATGGCAGCAAAGCTGCAAATTTAACGATTTTGATGTATAAAAATCAATAACATGCAAAGGAATTATTTGAGAACTAGTCAATTCTAATTATCATAAAGAAATCCGTCTTTTAAGTAATAGGATTACAAACAAAGAACCACTTAAATCTTTCGATCTAAGCGGCTCTTTCCATCTAACCTACCAATCAAATCTTTCTTACATATTTTCTGGGTGAAAGTTCAATTTTTGACCACCGATTGTAGCTTCGGCCATCAAACCTCCTTTGTGATGAATAAAGACAGCTACTCCGTTCTCAAAACGAGCTTTCTTTGCAACACCTTTGGTTATAGCCACTGCAGAAACTTCTGCGGACAACTCAAACTCATTGTTTTTAAACTTATTAAATGCCTTTTCTGTTTCAAAAAAAATAATCTCGGTATACGCCTTTGCACCAGCTTGCAAACCTAGATCTAACTGTTTAAGTTCTGCTGTCCCTATGTACATTCCGTTCTCATACGCTACTCCTTTTCCGTAAGCCCCTCCAACTACCAGACCTCCTTTTCCAACTGTTGGAAAAATTACATATCCCGCAGATTTATCAAAGAATGAAGCCATGGATGCATCTTTTTGCAAAAGTTCTGTTTTAATCTGTGCTGCTTCTGTTTGTAACTCTTTGGCCTTATCCTGATCAAACTGTGCGGATGCTACTGATACCAAAACAGTCATCACTACCATGCTAATAAAATTTTTAATTTTCATCTTCTATTGTTTTAGTTATATCCTCAAAAGTATTGATAACCAATCCAAAAGCGTGTTAACGATGCGTTAGTATTTACTTACAGAAATAATAATTAAAAAGAGAACATTCTTAAATTTTACTAATAATCCTACAAACCTCTTAAAATCTAATATTTTAAGAGGTTTGTAGGATTACTTCAAGAGGTATTTGTATGTTTTTAACTACATTCTATCAGGCACGGATATACCGAGTATTAAAAAAGCTGATTTTATAACATTTCCTACCATTTGTGATAGCTGTACTCGAAAATGAGTTTCCTCCTCACTATCAGCACCAAAAATAGAGACATTTTGAAAAAATGAGTTGTAATATTTAACCAAATCGTATGTATAATTCGCTAGTATCGCAGGACTTAATTCTTTGGCCGCAGTCTGTATAATCTCGGGATAAAGCTCTAATTGCTTGATCAACTCACGCTCTTTATCTTGAAGGCTAGTTATAGTAACAGGAGCAGACCATTTAAAATCGGCTCTTCTAAGGATAGCTTGAATTCTTGCATAAGTATATTGAATAAAAGGTCCTGTATTTCCTTGAAAATCTACTGATTCTTCGGGATTGAATAAAATACGTTTTTTTGGATCAACTTTCAGTATATAGTATTTTAAAGCTGCCAACCCTATACTAGAATATACCTTTTGTTTCTCTTCGTTAGAGTATCCGTCCAGTTTTCCTAAATCTTCAGAGATCGTTTGTGCAGTTTGAGTCATTTCAAAAATAAGCTCATCTGCATCTACAACAGTACCCTCTCTACTTTTCATTTTACCACTTGGTAGATCCACCATTCCATAACTTAAATGATGCAAATTAGCTGCCCAAGTGTATCCTAACTTTTTCAGAATTAAGAACAAAACTTTAAAATGGTAATCCTGTTCATTACCCACTGTATAAATTATACCGCCTACATCTGGATTATCTTTAACTCGCTGAATTGCGGTACCAATATCTTGCGTCATATATACTGCGGTACCATCACTACGCAATACTAATTTTTCATCCAATCCTTCATCAGTTAGATCACACCAAACGGATCCATCCTCTTTTTTGAAGAATACACCTTTAGCTAATCCTTCATCAATATTATCTTTTCCTAGCAAATACGTATTGCTCTCATAATAATAGCTATCAAAATCAACACCTAATGCTTTATACGTTTCAGCAAACCCTTCGTACACCCATCCATTCATCATTTCCCAAAGTGCCACAACATCTGGGTCACCAGCTTCCCATTTTAGTAACATTTGCTGTGCTTCTTGCAAGCTGGGAGCCTGTTGTTTGGCTTCTTCTTCACTAAATCCTTTATTAATTAAATCTTTAACTTCACTCTTATAAATTTGATCGAACTTAACGTAATAATTACCTACGAGTTTATCCCCTTTAATCCCCGTTGATTCTGGTGTTTCATCATTCCCATAATTCTTCCAAGCAAGCATCGATTTGCATATATGAATCCCTCGATCATTGATAATTTGAGTTTTATATACTCTAGTTCCACTAGCTTTCAACAACTCGGATACGGCATAGCCCAACAAATTATTTCTTACATGACCAAGATGAAGCGGTTTGTTAGTGTTTGGAGAAGAATACTCTACCATAACTGCTGGCTTACTTTCTTGCAACTCTACCCAACCAAAACGTTCCTTGTCCTTATAAGTGTTGAAAAAATTTAGGTAATATGTATCCGATATCTCAATATTTAAAAAACCTTTGATTACATTAAAACCATTTACATCTGCCAGTTTATCGACTAAATAGTTACCTATCTGCTCTCCTATTTGCACAGGGTTACCTTTTACAACCTTTAAAACTGGAAACACGACAACTGTAATATCTCCTTTAAATTCTTTTCTGGTTGGCTGCAATTCTACTGTATCCAACGTTTCGTTGTAAATTGTTTTTACAGCTTGTTTAACGTGCGTTATTAATGTTTGGGAAAGGGTCATTTATGATTCGCTTTGCTAATTAATCTACTCTTTTAATATGACAATTATAATCTAAAAATTAATCAGCAAAGATAAAAGAAATAATATGCTATCGCTATAAGAATTAGTGTCAATTCCCTATCTTGTAATAAAAATGTTGATTACAACCTCTTATAATGATGCTGAAGTAAAAAGAATAATCAATAAAGAAGTTGGGAACCCTTTTACCTTAAAGGAACGTCTTAAACTTAAAGGAATTGGTTCTCCAAAACTTCATATTACCGAAGCAAGTATCCAAATTCATAATCTACTTCAAATCAATAACAGTTTAAACACCTGTAATATCGAACTTAGACCTGCGGGTATTATTTTAAATTTTAATGTACGTCTTGCGACCTATGCTTTAGTAATTCCCTTTTACAAATTATTAATTTACAAAGGAAAATCAGATGAATATTCTATCTATAGAGATAATTACTTTGTGAAAATTAGAGCAGGAATTCATGATAAAAAGGTGCACGCTTATATTAAAAAAATTATTAGCTTAAAATCTGATCAGCGTCCCACATCTATCCAAGATTTATAATATCAAAACACTATGCGTATACTTTTAACAGGTGCTAATGGATATATTGGCAGAAGATTATTATCAACTCTAATCGAAAAAGGTCATTATATAATTTGCTGTGTAAGGGATAAAAGTCGTTTTACATTCCCCAAAGAATACAATACTCACATCGAAGTCGTCGAAATTGACTTTTTAGAAGATCCTATACCCAATCGTTTACCCAAAACTATCGATGTTACCTATTATTTAATTCATTCAATGAGTTCTTCTACATCAGACTTTGATAAACAAGAGGAAATATCAGCTCGTAATTTTAATATTTATTTAAAGCAAACCTATGTAAAACAGGTAATTTATTTGAGTGGAATTGTAAATGAAAAAAACCTATCAAAACATCTCTGGTCAAGAAAAAATGTCGAAACAATTTTATATGAAGCCTCTTATAATCTAACCGTTTTACGATCTGGAATTATTGTGGGTTCTGGAAGTTCCTCATTTGAGATTATTAGAGATTTATGTGAGAAGCTACCCCTTATGATTACACCAAAATGGGTTAATACAAAAACTCAGCCAATTGCAATAAGAGATGTCCTTACATTTATGACCGGAGTCTTGCTCAATGAAAAATGTTATAATCAATCTTTTGATATCAGTGGCCCTGATATTTTAACCTATAAAGAAATGCTCCAGATTTACGCAAAGTCCAGAGCAATTAATCTCACAATTATTACAGTACCTGTAATGACGCCAAAACTATCTTCATATTGGTTATATTTTGTCACCTCTACTTCCTATAAACTAGCCTTAAATCTGGTTGATAGTATGCGAATACCAGTCATCGCAAAAGATAAAAGACTACAAACTATTCTTAACATCCAGCCCATATCTTATAAAAGAGCATTAGAACTAGCATTTACAAAAATTGAACAAAATCAAGTTGTATCCAGTTGGAAGGATTCGATGATAAGCGGAAGATTCAAAGAAGATCTTCAAAAATATATTACAGTCCCAACGCATGGGTGTTTAAAAGACAAGAAACAGTTAAAAGTCAAAAATCCTGACAAAGTTTTGCAACGCATCTGGAGTATCGGAGGCAATACGGGATGGTATTATGGCAATTGGATGTGGAAATTGAGAGGATATGTCGACAAACTAGTTGGGGGTGTTGGTCTACGACGCGGCAGAACGCATCAACAAATTATCCATTCTGGAGACGCTTTGGACTTTTGGCGAGTTTTGGTTGCAGACAAAAAGAATAAAAGATTATTGTTATTTGCCGAGATGCGAGTTCCTGGTGAGGCGTGGTTGGAGTTTGAAATAAAAGAAAACAACATACTCTATCAAACTGCCACTTTTAGGCCCAAAGGTATCTGGGGGCGAATATATTGGTATACTATGGTTCCCTTTCATTATTTTATCTTTGGAGGCATGATAAAAAAAATTGTTAATAATTCATAAAATAAAATCGGTGAAGTGATAATTTTTATCGGTAAATTACGGTTTCTGCGTAATACTCTGTTTTATCACCATTTATGAGTAAAAAAATTAATTTATCTGTATTATTTTTGGCTGTATGCACTAGTTGCATTTCGCCAAAATCTAGCGATATAGAGCTTCAAAAATTTTCTTCACTATTTATTGGAAGTTTTAGTACTCAAGAACAAGCACTAAACGACTCTTCTTACAGATCAATTAATTTGGAAGTTCATCCAATTTGGGAAAATAAATCAGGTCACTGGATGTTTGCAGAATGGGTTGAAAATAATGATACTTCAAAAATCATTCAACGTCGTATTATCCAGCTCAAAAGATTAGACAGCGCTAACATTATAAGTAAACTTTATAAATTGCCCGTAGCCTCAGAAAAACTAAATTCAGAGCAAATTGTAACTCACATAGATAATAATTATGATGAGGAACACCTATTACTTAGACACGGTTGTGATATTAATTACACAAAGCAAACTTCTAATATTTATGTAGGTAAAACAAATCCAAGCTCATGTAAAAGTCAGGCATCTGGTATAGCATATATTACCAGTCAAATAATAATCAGCACCAACCGATTTACAGAATGGACAAGAGGGTTTGACACTAAAGGAAAACAAGTATGGGGAAAAATAAAAGGTCCTTATCAATACAAACGAATACAAGATTAGGTATTACCCCTTGACATAATCTGCAATCGTTTTATCTTCCAAAACACTTAAAGTTTTGTCTCGTACTTCTATCATTAACGCATGTACAGCACAAGCTTCTTCATCAGGACAATCTGCACATCGTTCGTAAAAATTAAGACTTACACAAGGAACCATTGCTATGGGACCCTCTAAAATCCTAATAACGCTTGCCATGGTAATATCTTCTGGTGATTTGATTAGGTAATACCCTCCTCCCTTACCTTTTTTTGAACCTAAAAGCCCATTCTTTCGTAATGTGAGTAAAATGCTTTCTAAAAATTTTTGTGAAATATTTTCATTTTCAGCTATTTCTGAAATTAACACAGGCTTATTGCATTGCTTACGTGCAATATAAGTAAGTGCTTTGAGTCCGTATTTAGTTTTTTTAGAAAGCATTTTTATTTGTTTACTCCTTCGGAAGAAATACTTCAGCCATCATACATCTTGCACTACCTCCGCCTAAAGTTTCGATAGTCTCTAAATCGCTATGTAAAATATCACAGTGCTTTTTAATGGCTAGAAGTTGAGTTTCTGTCAAGGTTGAATATGCAGATGTAGACATGATTAACAAACGTTTCTCATTTGCTCCTAATACTTGTAATACATTTCCAGCAAAATTACTTACCTGCTCCTCGGTAATCTTAATTATTTCCTTATGATCACTTTTTAAAAAAGAGATAACATTTTTCTTTTCTTTTTTATCGTCAATAGCATCTAGGCAAACTAATGCAAAAGTTTCTGCAATACCCATCATAACATTGGTATGGTATATTGGCAACCTCTTCCCATCTACGGTTTGGTATGCAGTAAATATTACGGGTGTGTACTCAAAGTCCTCACAAAACTCTATTAAAAGCTCTTCATCGGCACGAGGCGATAACGCACAATATGCTTTACGACCCACGCGATCTAACACTAGGCTGCCTGTACCTTCAAGAAACACATCTTGCTCTTCGGCACTTGTATAATCCATTACATTATCTATCCTAAAGCCCAGAGACTCTATAGTATCCAATACTTCGGGACGACGTTCTCTACGACGATTTGGAGCAAACATTGGATACAATCCAACGGTTCCGTCTTCATGAAAAGAAATCCAATTATTCGGAAAAATAGAATCTGGAGTATCCAATTTCTCATCATCATTTATTACTATTACATGTACCCCCGCAGCTTTAAGTTTACTAACAAACATATCAAACTCCCGTTGTGCTTTAGTATTTGCAGTCTCAGGAATGATATTTAGGTCTTCTTGGTAGTAATTATTTACAGCAGTTTGTTCATTCATTCTAAATTGAACTGGCCGTATCATTAACAAAGTATTTGTAACTTGTCTCATAACTGTTTTTAATCACGTATTAAAGGAAGAGTTGAACATCTTAACAGGCCTTCTTGTTTTGCTATTTCTGAATAAGGAACCTCTTCTACAGTGATTTTATTGCTACGTAACCAATCGTTTAATCGATTAAATTTACGCTCGGATATAACAACATCTTCGGCTATAGAAAAGATATTTGAATTCATATGATACATTTCGTTTTTATCGATATGAAATAGATTATCGAATCCAAAAAGATCTACTAAAAACTCATACTCTTCAATATTTCTAAATCCTTGCTTATGAATAATAGCTTTATTTTTTCCTACTGGTTGAAAGCAACAATCTAGATGCAAAGCATTATCCCGTGGATCTGTCATAGATTTGTTCAAATCAAATGCTTTCACCTTTTTTTGGGGAAAGAGGGAAGCTATATACTCTACACCCTCCATATTGGTCCTTGCAACAATACAATCGCTATAATCATCTGCAAGATATGTTCCTACAAAAATGTAATCATTATGAACCATAATATCTCCTCCCTCAAAATGAATAGTATCTAAGGAAGCCTTATGAACTTTTTCTGGATCTATGGTATTAATAACATGTTGTATAGCATCAATTTCTTTTTCTCTATCAGGAAGAATATTTGCTTTTATAAATTGATCTTCGATTACCAAACCAATATCTCTCGTAAAAATTTGATTATAATTTTGAATTATCTCTGGTCGAAATACCTCTACATCATACTTTTTTAAAACTTTAGCAACGCACTCTATCTCATACACCATATCCTTTTCTGCTGGATATGTACCTGCTTGGATATGCTCTATCGATTTGGGGTCATATGCTTCATCGAGCGTTGGCATACCCCCATTATTTATTGCAGTACCTAAGATTACAGCGCGTAATCTTGAGGTCTCATTTTGAATATTTAATTTCAAACGAAAATGTTTTTATAATGTACACTACTTTACTATTAATTTATAATATGTCAAAAATAAATAGTCTCTGACGTATAATCCTCAAAAATATTTAAATTTATTAAGGTATTATCAAAATCAGAGACTATCAATACTTGTAATACAAATTCTAAATGAATTTGTTGTAGATTTTAAAAACCTATCGTTCGGCAATTGTTTTAAAGACACGCTCGGTTTCTCCAATATAAATTTGTCTTGGACGACCTATTGGCTCTTTTCTCAAACGCATTTCTCTCCATTGTGCAATCCATCCAGGCAACCTTCCTAAGGCAAACATAACAGTAAACATCTCGGTTGGTATATCTAATGCTCGGTAAATAATTCCAGAATAAAAGTCTACATTAGGATATAATTTACGTTTTACAAAATAATCATCTTCAAGTGCTACTGAGGCTAATCCTTTTGCGATATCTAATACAGGATCGTCTATTCCCAAATCTCCTAAAACTTCCTCTGCAGATTTCTTGATAATTTTTGCTCTTGGATCAAAGTTCTTATACACTCTATGACCAAAGCCCATAAGTCTAAAAGCATCATCTTTATCCTTTGCTTTATTGACATACTTTGCTGTATCACCACCGTCGGCTTTTATAGCTTCTAACATTTCTATAACCGCTTGATTAGCGCCTCCATGTAATGGACCCCATAGTGCAGAGATACCTGCAGAAAGTGATGCAAATAATCCTGCATGCGATGACCCCGCTATTCTCACAGTTGATGTAGAACAATTCTGCTCATGATCTGCATGCAAAATAAGAAGTTTATCTAATGCGTCATTTACAACCTTATTAGGCTCATAAGCTTTATTTGGTCTAGAGAACATCATTTTATGTAAGTTCTCAACATAACCTAAGGAGTTGTCACCATAATCTAATGGCAAGCTCTTCCTCTTTCTCATAGTCCAAGCAGCTAAAACTGGAAACTTAGCCATGATTTTAACGATTGCATTATACATTGCTTCATCAGAATCAACGTCTACAGAACTTGGGTTGAAAGCAACTAGTGCACTGGTTAATGAAGAAAGGACTCCCATAGGATGTGCGCTTTTTGGAAAGCCATCCAAAATCTTCTTCATATCCTCATCTACATGAGATTCTTCTTTAATATCCTTATCAAATTTAGCTAATTGTTCTTTATTAGGAAGTTCTCCAAAGATTAACAGATAGGCTACCTCAAGAAAATCAGCTTTCTCTGCTAACTCTTCAATAGCATATCCACGGTATCTTAAGACACCTTTCTCTCCATCCAGAAAAGTAATTGCACTCTCACAACTACTTGTATTTTTAAATCCTGGATCTAACGTAGTAACTCCACCAGTTACACTACGAAGCGTTTTAATATCGATTCCCAATTCATTTTCCGTTCCTTTGATAATTGGAAACTCATATGTATTGCCGTCGATCTCTAATCTAGCTATTTTTGACATGTGTTTTTTTAGAATTTTGCTGTTATAATAAAGGTTTGCTAAATTACAAAATATAGACTAAATAAGTCATTTTTCCAAGTATGAATTTGCGATTCTGAGAGTAATTTATTGCATTTATTCCAAAAAAAATAGGCCATTTCTACAAATGACCTATGTTTAGAGATATTTTTGACTATCTATTTTATTTTAAAGGCATTTTGTTTTGGATAATATGCTACATCTCCCAATTCTTCTTCGATACGTAGAAGCTGATTATATTTGGCCATACGATCACTTCTTGAAGCAGAACCTGTCTTGATCTGTCCTGTATTGAGGGCTACTGCTAAATCTGCAATCGTAGTATCTTCTGTTTCTCCAGACCGATGTGACATTACAGAAGTATATCCAGCATTGTGGGCCATATTAACCGCAGCAATCGTCTCGGTAAGCGTTCCTATTTGATTAACTTTAATTAGAATAGAATTTGCTGTATTATTCTCTATTCCTTTACTAAGTCGTTCTACATTTGTCACAAACAAATCATCACCTACCAACTGTACTTTGTCTCCGATTTTTGATGTTAGATATTTCCACCCTTCCCAATCATTTTCATCCATCCCATCTTCAATAGAAATTATAGGATATTTGTCGGACAACTCAGCTAAGTAGTCAGCTTGTTCTTGACTGGTTCTTATCTTACCAGAACTTCCTTCAAATTTAGTATAGTCATATTGTCCATCTACATAAAATTCTGCAGCAGCACAATCCAAAGCTATCATTATTTCATCTCCAAAAATATAACCTGCATTTTTTACCGCCAAGGCGATAGAATCTAGGGCATCTTCGGTCCCATCAAGTGTAGGTGCAAATCCACCTTCATCTCCAACCGCTGTACTTAATCCGCGATCATGCAACACTTTTTTGAGATGGTGAAATATCTCGGTACCCATTTGCATCGCCTGAGAAAAATTATCTGCTTTAACAGGCATTACCATAAATTCTTGAAAAGCGATAGGCGCATCACTATGCGAGCCCCCATTAATAATATTCATCATGGGTACCGGTAATGTATTAGCACTAACTCCACCGATATAACGGTATAATGGCAAGTTCAATTCATTCGCAGCTGCTTTTGCCACAGCTAATGATACCCCAAGGATAGCATTTGCTCCAAGATTGGATTTATTTGGTGTACCATCCAACTCTATCATTTTTGCATCAATAAGGTTTTGATCAAAAACAGAATAACCAAGAAGTGATTCGGCTATTGTTGAGTTTACATTTTGGATAGCTTTGCTAACACCTTTTCCCATAAAAGATGACCCGCCATCCCTTAGCTCTACGGCTTCATGTTCACCTGTAGAGGCTCCAGATGGTACAGCCGCTCTACCTAACGTACCATTTTCTGTTATAACATCTACTTCTACTGTTGGATTTCCTCTAGAATCCAGAATTTGTCTTGCGTGAATATTGATTATTATACTCATAAGTTTTAATATTGGTTGATGGATCAAATTGATAGGCAATATACAAAAGAGTGTTATTTTATAGCGTTATGGCACTTGATAACTTATAGCTAAAATTGGAACAAATCGCACAAGTTATTAACTATAACGTTTAAGCTAACTCTTTTACTTTACCATCTTTAAAATACAGGCTATTTTACAGATTCGTTTTCACTAATATTCTCAATAAACTGATCAAATAAATATGTAGCATCGTTTGGACCAGGTCCAGCTTCAGGATGATATTGAACAGAAAAGCAATTTTTATTTTTCATTCGCAATCCAGCAACTGTATGGTCATTAAGATGCACATGAGTGATTTCGACTTCAGGATTAGCCTCTGTTTGTTCTCGATTAACAGAGAATCCGTGATTTTGAGAGGTAATCTCACCTTTTCCTGTTATAAGATTTTTAACTGGATGATTGATTCCTCGATGACCATGGTGCATCTTATATGTAGCAATTCCACTTGCCAAAGCGATAATTTGATGCCCCAAGCAAATACCGAACAGGGGTAAGTTTCTTTCTATGATCTGCTTAGCGACATCTATAGCGTTTGTCAACGGATCAGGATCTCCAGGACCATTCGATAAAAAGTACCCATCTGGACCCCAAGCGCTCATCTCTTGAAAAGATGCAGAATGTGGAAAAACTTTGATATAGACATCTCGCTTCTCCAAATTACGTAAAATATTTTTCTTAATTCCTAGATCCATTGCAGCGACTTTATATGTAGCATTTGGATCACCATAAAAGTAGGCCTCTTTGGTTGAAACTTTTGATGCTAACTCCAATCCATCCATATTTGGAACTTCAGAAAGTTTTTTCTTTAACGCTTCAATATTATCAACATCTGTACTAATAACAGCATTCATAGCACCATTGTCTCTTATATAACTTACCAAAGCTCTTGTATCCACATCAGATATGGCTAATATACCGTAGGTTTCAAGAAACTCCTGCAAAGACTGATCTGCATTCTCTCTAGAATAATCATAGCTAAAATTCTTAACAATCAATCCAGATATTTTTACAGAATCGGATTCCATTTCTTCTTTAAAAGTTCCATAATTACCTATATGAGCATTGGTTGTGACCATAAGCTGACCAAAATAGGAAGGGTCTGTAAAAATCTCCTGATACCCAGTCATACCAGTATTAAAACAAACTTCACCGAAAGCACTTCCTTCTTTACCCACTGCTTTACCATAAAAAATTGTACCATCAGCCAATAAGAGAATG
Organism: Aquimarina rhodophyticola; assembly: GCF_042434915.1. Lineage (GTDB taxonomy): Bacteria > Bacteroidota > Bacteroidia > Flavobacteriales > Flavobacteriaceae > Aquimarina. The sequence continues at coordinate 82,839 of NZ_CP170198.1, read as the reverse complement.
GCTTTTTTAAGAGATTGATATTTCATTACTATCAAGTTAAATTTAACCAACTACAAATATAGTTAGCTTATTTCGTAAAAATTAAATTAAAAAAAAAGGATAAACGTTGAACGCCTATCCTTTTTTCATTATGTGTTAACCACTTAATCATCTATTCTTCTTCAGAATTTGTAGTTTCGGATGTAGAAGCAGCAGGAGCTGTTTCGGTTTTCTTAGATCTACCTCTACGCGTTGATTTTTTCTTAGCAGGCTTACTAGCATTGTATAGCTCATTGTAATCTACCAACTCGATCATTGCCATATCTGCATTATCACCCAAACGATTTCCTAGTTTGATAATTCTAGTGTAACCTCCCGGACGATCACCAATTTTGGCTGCTACATCTCTAAATAATTCTGTAACAGTTTCCTTACTACGTAATTTACTAAAAACAAGTCGACGATTGTGCGTAGTATCTTCTTTTGATTTAGTAATCAAAGGTTCTACAAACTGCTTCAATGCTTTTGCTTTGGCTACTGTAGTATTAATTCTTTTATGTTCAATTAGGGAACAAGCCATATTTGAAAGCATTGCTTTACGATGTGCCGTCTTTCTACCTAAATGATTTATTTTTTTTCCGTGTCTCATGACATTTATTTTGAATCATCATCTTGCTACAACCCATTTTGAGGAGCAAATTATGATGGATTAATCTTTGTCTAATTTATATTTGGAAAGATCCATACCAAAGTTTAGACCTTTAACGTTTACTAACTCTTCTAACTCAGTTAAAGACTTTTTACCAAAATTTCTAAACTTCATTAAATCGTTCTTGTTGTACGAAACCAAATCGCCAAGGGTATCCACCTCTGCTGCTTTTAAACAATTAAGCGCACGTACAGATAAATCCATATCGATAAGCTTTGTTTTAAGCAACTGTCTCATATGAAGTGACTCTTCATCGTACGTTTCAGTTTGTGCAATCTCATCTGCTTCTAATGTTATTCTCTCATCAGAGAACAACATGAAATGATGGATTAAGATCTTAGCCGCCTCGGTTAAAGCATCTTTAGGATGAATAGAACCATCGGTAACAATCTCAAAAACTAATTTTTCATAATCCGTTTTTTGTTCTACACGATAGTTTTCGATACTATACTTCACGTTTTTAATAGGAGTATAGATAGAGTCTGTAAAGATTGTACCAATTGGTGCATTTGCTTTCTTATTCTCTTCAGCCGGAACATAACCTCTACCTTTCTCGATAGAAATCTCCATATTAAGAGATACCTTCTTGTCCATATTACAAATTACCAAGTCTGGATTAAGAACTTGGAAACCTGAGATAAACTTTTGAAAATCTCCTGCAGTTAACTGCTCTTGACCAGATATAGAAATAGTAACAGATTCGTTATCAATATCCTCTATTTGACGCTTAAAACGTACTTGCTTAAGATTTAAGATAATCTCGGTTACATCTTCTACAACTCCAGACAAAGTAGAGAATTCATGATCTACGCCTTCTAATCTTAAAGAAGTAATAGCGAATCCCTCTAAAGAAGATAGCAAAACTCTTCTCAAAGCGTTACCAACTGTTAAACCGTACCCTGGTTCTAATGGTCTGAATTCAAACTTACCATCAAACTCAGTCGAGTCGATCATGATAACTTTATCGGGCTTCTGAAAATTTAATATTGCCATGTTATTGTTTCTTCTATGAGTTATTACTTAGAATATAATTCGACGATGAATTGCTCGTTGATATTTTCAGGAATCTGAATTCTACCAGGAACAGATACAAAAGTACCCTGTTTAGTATCGTTATTAAAAGTAATCCACTCATATACCTTGCTCTGATTTGCAAGTGCATTTTGAATTACCTCTAAAGATTTAGACTTTTCACGAACACTTACAATATCACCAGGTTTCAATTGATAAGAAGGAATATTAACTAATCCACCATTAACGGTGATATGTCTATGCGATACTAATTGTCTTGCACCTCTACGAGAGTTAGCTAAGCCCATTCTAAACACTACGTTATCTAAACGTGATTCACATAATTGAAGAAGAACCTCACCCGTAATTCCTTGAGAACGGGTAGCTTTTTCAAACATATTACGAAACTGACGTTCTAAAATACCATAAGTATATTTAGCCTTTTGCTTTTCCATTAACTGGATAGCGTATTCACTTTTCTTACCTCTACGTCTGTTGTTACCATGTTGCCCAGGAGGGTAATTTCTTTTTTCGAAAGATTTATCATCTCCGAAGATCGCTTCACCAAACTTACGAGCGATTTTAGTTTTTGGACCAGTATATCTTGCCATTGTAATTAATTTAGTTAATGAGGTGATTATGAATTAAGGTCACTGTCCTTCGATAATCAAAACTCCCCTTTTCTTGATTTACTTAAAAGAATACTCAAAAGATTGAAGCATTCTAATTATTATATAGAGAAAACCGGAAACTAAAAGTTTCCGGATTCTTTGTACTTATACTCTACGTCTTTTTGGAGGACGACAGCCGTTATGTGGCATTGGAGTTACATCGATAATTTCTGTAACCTCAATTCCAGAATTGTGAATGGAACGAATCGCTGATTCTCTACCGTTACCAGGCCCTTTTACATACACCTTTACTTTCTTAAGACCCGCTTCTATAGCTACTTTCGCAGCATCCTCTGAAGCTAATTGAGCAGCATACGGAGTATTCTTTTTAGAACCTCTGAAACCCATTTTACCAGCTGAAGACCAAGAAATAACGTCTCCTTTTTTATTTGTAAGTGAAACGATGATATTGTTAAAAGAAGCAGTTACGTGAGCCTCACCAACAGATTCTACAATTACCTTACGTTTTTTTGAAGTTGACTTTGCCATACTACTTATTATTTAGTCGCTTTTTTCTTGTTAGCAACAGTTTTTCTTCTTCCTTTACGTGTTCTAGAGTTATTCTTAGTACGTTGACCTCTTAAAGGTAATCCAGATCTGTGACGTATACCGCGATAACATCCTATATCCATAAGACGTTTGATATTCACTTGCACTTCAGATCTTAACTCTCCTTCAATGGTATAGGCTCCTACAGCTTCACGAATACGACCAATTTGATCATCATCCCAGTCAGAAACTTTAATACTCTCATCTACTTTGGCAGTAGCTAATATTTCTTTAGCTCTACTTCTACCAACACCGAAGATATAGGTTAATGCTATAACTCCTCGCTTTTGTTTAGGTATATCTACCCCTGCAATTCTTGCCATAATTACCCTTGTCTTTGTTTAAATCTAGGATTCTTTTTATTAATTACGTAAAGTCGGCCTTTTCGACGCACAATTTTGCACTCGGCACTTCTCTTTTTTATTGATGCTCTAACTTTCATCCTTATTGTTTTTTGTTTCTGAAATATTAACTACTAATATTTCGATCGAAATCATTAACAAGATTTTTGAGCCTGCAAAAGTACACAAAAAATCTTAAATAACTAATTTTTAATTAGTATCGATATGTTATTCGAGCCTTAGATAAATCATAAGGACTCATTTCTAATTTTACTTTGTCACCTGGTAGCAATTTTATATAGTGCATACGCATTTTACCAGAGATATGAGCTGTAACTACATGACCATTCTCTAGTTCTACACGAAACATCGCATTTGATAACGCTTCAATAATACTACCATCCTGTTCTATTGCTGGTTGTTTTGCCATTATGCTACTGCTTTTCTGTTTTTACCAGTTTTCATTAAACCATCATAGTGTCTATTCAATAAATATGAATTAACCTGTTGCATTGTATCAATAGCAACACCTACCATAATCAGTAAAGAAGTTCCTCCAAAAAATAACGCCCATCCTTGTTGAACATTTAACAATTTAACTGCGATTGCAGGAAAAACTGCAATTAAAGCTAGAAAGATGGATCCTGGAAGTGTTATTTGTGACATAATTTTATCAAGATACTCTCCTGTTTCTCCACCAGGTCTAATCCCAGGAATAAAACCACCACTTCTCTTGAGGTCGTCTGCCATCTTATTAGTAGGCACAGTAATAGCTGTATAAAAATATGTGAAAATTATAATTAACACAGCAAACAACACATTATACCACAACCCAAATATATCACTAAACGCAGCTGCGACACCTTGTGAGGTTTCAGAATCAGATAAACCAGCTACTGCAGCAGGTATAAACATAATAGCCTGTGCGAATATTATTGGCATAACCCCTGATGCGTTAAGCTTAAGCGGAATATATTGGCGTGAACCAAACACATTTTTTTCGTAACCACCACCAGCAGTACGTCTCGCATATTGTACTGGTATTTGACGAACTGCCATTACCAATAAGACTGATGCCATTATAATCGCAAACCAAATTACCAACTCTATAAGCACCATAATCATTCCACCAGTATCTCCAGAAACTCTAGAAGAAAAATTCTGTACAAAAGACTGAGGTAACGTAGCTATAATACCCACCATTATTAATAGTGAAATACCATTCCCGATACCTTTATCAGTAATTTTTTCACCTAACCACATAGCAAAAATACACCCTGTAGTTAAAATAATTACTGATGATACAACAAAAACAGTTTGATTTGGAAGCACAAAGGCCTCTGCTGGTAAAGTTGCGAACAAGTTGTAAATATAGCCAGGACCCTGAACAAGTGTAATAGCTATAGTCAACCAACGTGTTATTTGATTGATTTTTTTTCGACCACTTTCGCCTTCTTTTTGAAGCTTTTGAAGATACGGTATCGCAATACCCATCAATTGTACAACAATAGAGGCCGAAATGTAAGGCATTATACCTAATGCAAAAACAGATGCATTAGAAAATGCACCACCTGTAAAAGCATTCAACAGACCAAGTAAACCTTGATCTGTCTGTGAAGCCAAATTTGATAATTGAGAAGCATCTACACCTGGAAGAACTACTTGTGCACCAAAACGATAGACTAATAATAATCCAAGAGTAACCAGAATTCTATTCCTAAGCTCCTCTATTTTCCAAATATTTTTTATTGTATCAATGAATTTCATGAATTGTTTATTAAAGGGTTACTGCCTCACCACCAGCAGCTTCGATAGCAGCTTTTGCAGTGGCTGTAAATTTGTGAGCTGAGACTTTCAACTTCGCCTTCAATTCACCTCTTCCCAGTATTTTAACTAAATCATTTTTTCCTACCAAACGGTTATCAAAAAGAACTTCTAAATCAACCGAATCCTTAAATTTACCAGCATCTACATAAGCTTGTAATGTATCCAAGTTGATTCCTTGATATTCTTTTCTATTGATATTAGTAAAACCGAATTTTGGAACACGTCTTTGCAATGGCATCTGCCCTCCTTCAAATCCAATTTTCTTGGAGTATCCAGAACGAGATTTTGCCCCTTTATGACCACGAGTAGCGGTTCCACCTTTACCAGAACCCTGTCCGCGACCTACGCGCTTGCTGTTATTTTTTACTGAACCTGCAGCAGGTTTTAAGTTACTTAAATCCATGTGCTTATATTATTTTGTTTCTGTAGAAACTAAATGTTTAACTTTATTTACCATCCCAAGGATATTAGGAGTGTCGTCATGCTCCACTACCTGGCCGATCTTTTTAAGACCTAAAGCCTCAAGAGTTCTCTTTTGTCTCTGAGTACGATTTATCGCACTTCTTACTTTAGTAATTTTAATCTTTGCCATCGTCCTAATATTTAACCTTTAAACACTTTATCAAGTGATACTCCACGTTGACGTGCTACTTGTTCTGCATTACGCAATTGTAACAATGCATCAAACGTTGCCTTAACCACATTATGTGGATTAGAAGATCCTTGGTTTTTTGAAAGTACATCATGCACACCTACAGCCTCTAATACTGCACGTATTGCACCACCTGCGATTACTCCGGTACCTGTTGCTGCAGGCATCAATAAGACACGTGCACCACCATATTTACCTTTTTGCTCATGTGGTAAAGTTCCTTTAGTTAAAGGAATACGTACTAAGTTTTTCTTTGCATCTTCTACTGCTTTTGCAATAGCTTCTGCTACTTCTTTAGATTTACCTAGACCGTGACCAACAACACCATTTTCATCTCCTACAACAACAATTGCAGAGAAACCAAAAGCTCTACCACCTTTAGTTACTTTGGTTACACGTTGAACACCAACTAAACGATCTTTTAGTTCAAGTCCACTTGGTTTTACTAATTCTGCGTTTTTATATTTTTGATACATAATTTCTTAGAATTTTAATCCTGCTTCTCTAGCTCCTTCTGCCAATGATTTTACTCTTCCGTGATATAAATAACCACCTCTATCGAAAGAAATAGTCTCTATACCAGCTTTCACAGCTTTTTCAGCAAGTGCTTTACCAACCAAGTTCGCTTTTTCTATTTTATTTCCAGATGCCGAAGCAATGTCTTTATCTCTTGATGAAGCAGCAACCATAGTTACACCGGTTACATCATCTACAATTTGTGCGTAGATTTCTTTATTACTTCTATATACAGATAATCTAGGACGTTGTTCTGTACCGCTAACCGTTCCACGGATGCGTTTTCTTATTTTTGCTCTTCTTAAATCTTTTGAGAATGCCATACCTTAATGATTATGCAGATTTACCTGCTTTTCTTCTTAATTGTTCTCCTACAAATTTAATTCCTTTTCCTTTATATGGTTCTGGCTTACGGAATGCTCTAATTTTTGCAGCAACCTGGCCTACCAATTGTTTGTCAAATGAACTTAATTTAATAATAGGATTCTTACCTTTTTCTGATACTGTTTCAACCTTTACTTCTGGCGCAAGGTCTATAACAATACTATGAGAGAATCCAAGAGCCAAATCTAACTTTTGCCCTTGATGTGTAGCTCTATAACCTACACCCACCAATTCTAATTCCTTGGTAAACCCTTCAGAAACTCCAATAATCATATTATTGATAAGCGATCTATATAATCCGTGTTTAGCTTTGTGATCTTTAATTTCACTAGGTCTCTCTAAGATTACTTGTCCTTCTTCAACTTTGATGTCAACACTATCAAAAGTCTGAGTAAGCTCTCCTAATTTTCCTTTAACAGTAACAACATTACCTGTCACATCAACCGTGACACCAGACGGAACAGTTACTGGATTTTTTCCTATTCTTGACATTTCTTTTGTCTTTTATACTGTTAATATACGTAGCAAAGTACTTCTCCTCCTACATTCTCTTGTTTAGCACTTTTACCGGTCATCACACCGTGAGATGTAGAAACGATTGCAATTCCTAATCCATTTAAAATTCTAGGAATTTCATTAGAACTAGCATATTTACGTAAACCAGGCTTACTGATTCTTTGCAAATCTTTAATTACAGGCTCTTTGGTAATCTTATCGTATTTTAACGCTATTTTGATTGTACCTTGAGCTGTAGTATCCTCAAATTTGTAACTTAAAATATATCCCTGATCGAATAATATTTTAGTGATTTCTTTTTTAACCTTTGATGCAGGAATCTCAACAACTCTGTGTTGAGCACTATTTGCATTACGAATTCTGGTTAAATAATCTGCTATAGGATCTGTATTCATTATATAAAATTTATGATCTTGGTTTTCGAACTTCTCTAGACGAACCTTAGACCAATTAATGTATTTGTTATTACCAACTAGCTTTGGTTACCCCAGGGATCAATCCTTGATTTGCCATTTCTCTAAACATAACTCGAGAAATACCAAATTGACGCATATAACCCTTAGGTCTTCCTGTTAATTTACATCTATTATGCTGACGAACAGGAGAAGCGTTTTTTGGTAATTTTTGTAATGCTTCATAATCACCAGCTTCTTTTAAAGCCTTACGTTTTTCAGCATATTTTTCAACCGTTTTAGTTCTTTTAACCTCACGGGCTTTCATTGATTCTTTAGCCATAATTAATTCTTTTTAAAAGGTAAACCTAGTTGTGTAAGCAATGATTTTGCTTCCTTATCAGTCGTAGCAGATGTTTCAAAAGTAATATTCATTCCTGAAATTTTATTTACTTTGTCAATATCAACTTCTGGAAAGATAATTTGTTCTAGAATTCCTAATGAGTAATTACCTCTTCCATCAAAACCAGTGGCTTTAATCCCGCTAAAGTCTCTAACTCGTGGTAAGGCTGAAGTGATCAAACGATCTAAAAATTCATACATTTGCTCTCCTCGCAACGTAACTTTTGCTCCAATAGGCATTCCTTTACGTAGTTTAAAAGAAGCAACATCCTTTTTGGAAATAGTTGCCACAGCTTTTTGACCTGAAATCATAGTCAACTCGTCCACTGCATGATCAATCAGTTTCTTATCTGCTACAGCTGCACCAACTCCTCTGCTTAAAACAATTTTTTTAAGCTTTGGAACTTGCATTACATTTGCGTAACTAAATTCTTCTGTAAGAGCTGACACGATTCTGTCATTATACTCTTGTTTTAATCTTGGAATATAAGCCATAACTATATTACTTCATTAGATTTTTTAGAAAATCTCACTTTCTTATCTCCTTCAATTCTATACCCAACTCTTGTAGTTTCTCCATTAGACAATAGAGACAAGTTTGAAATATGAATAGGTGCTTCTTGCTTCACAATTCCACCTTGTGGGTTTGCTGCACTAGGTTTCTGATGTTTTGAAACCATATTAACACCTTCTACAAGTACCTTGTTCTTATCTTTTAATACTTTTTGTACTTTTCCTTCCTGGCCTTTATTATCTCCAGCAATGACACGTACCGTATCTCCTGATTTAATTTTATGCTTTGTCATTTTATTTACAATTTTAAAGCACTTCCGGCGCTAATGAAACGATTTTCATGAATTGCTTATCACGAAGTTCTCTTGCGACTGGACCAAAAACACGCGTACCTCTCATTTCTCCTGCAGGGCTTAATAAAACACATGCATTATCATCGAAACGAATGTACGAACCGTCTGGTCTGCGCACTTCTTTTTTTGTACGTACAACAACTGCAGTTGAAACAGCTCCTTTTTTAACGTTACCGTTTGGAGTGGCTTCTTTTACACTGACAACTATCTTGTCACCTACAGAGGCGTATCTTCTTCCTGTACCACCTAAAACACGGATTACCAAAACTTCTTTTGCTCCAGTATTATCGGCTACTTTTAATCTAGACTCTTGTTGTAACATAATTACTTCGCTCTTTCAATTACTTCTACTAATCTCCAACATTTAGTTTTACTCATAGGTCGTGTTTCCATGATCTTAACGGTATCACCAATATTGCAATCGTTTTTTTCGTCGTGTGCTACGTATTTTTTGGTCTTTAATACGAACTTTCCGTACATCGGGTGTTTTACTTTTCTAACTTCAGAAACCACAATTGATTTCACCATTTTGTTACTAGTAACAACTCCTATACGCTCTTTTCTTAAATTTCTTTTTTCCATCTTTCAGCAGAATTAACCGTTTAATTCTCTTTTTGTTAACTCAGTAGCTATTCTCGCGATAGATCTTCTCGCTTTACGTATTTGCAAAGGATTCTCTAATGGAGACATCGTGTGAGCCATTTTTAAATCCGAATACTCTTTTTGAGATTTACCAAGTTGCTCTTGCAATTCAGCTGTAGATAATTCTTTTACTTCTGATTGTTTCATAATCTCAAATATTAAGCTTGATAATCTCTAGCTACAATAAACTTAGTTTTAACTGGTAATTTTTGAGCGGCCAAACGAAGTGCTTCTTTAGCTACATCGTATGATACACCACTGATCTCGAATAAGATTCTTCCTGGCTTAACTACTGCTGCCCAATATTCTACTGCACCTTTTCCTTTACCCATACGTACTTCAAGAGGCTTTTTTGTAATTGGCTTATCTGGGAAAATTTTAATCCACAGAGATCCTTCTCTTTTCATATAACGGGTAGCAGAAATACGTGCTGCTTCTATCTGACGTGCAGTAACAAAACTTGAATCCAACGATTTAATCCCAAAAGTACCGTTTGAAAGTTGATTACCTCTTTGAGATAAACCCTTCATACGACCCTTTTGTTGTTTACGGAATTTTGTTCTTTTAGGCTGTAACATTGTTAATTTACTTTAAAAAATTACTTTCTACGACGTGATTTCTTCTCACCACCTCGACTGGCTCCTCTATCACCTTTTCCTTGTTTTTTGGATAATCCAACTAACGGAGAAAGCTCTCTTTTACCATACACTTCACCTTTCATGATCCACACTTTAACACCTAATCTACCATATGTAGTATGTGCCTCAACTAAAGCATAATCTATGTCAGCTCTAAATGTTGATAAAGGAATACGACCATCTTTATAAGACTCTGAACGCGCCATCTCAGCACCATTCAAACGTCCCGAAATCTGTATTTTAATACCTTCAGCATTCATTCTCATTGCAGCTGCAATAGCCATTTTGATAGCTCTACGGTACGAAATACGATTTTCAATCTGTCTAGCTACACTAGAACCAACCAAAAATGCATCTAATTCTGGTCTTTTGATTTCAAAGATATTAATCTGTACTTCTTTATCTGTAATCTTTTTAAGCTCTTCTTTTAACTTGTCTACCTCTTGACCACCTTTACCGATAATTATACCAGGTCTAGCAGTAGTGATAGTAACGGTTACAAGTTTAAGCGTACGCTCAATAATTACTCTTGATACACTAGCTTTTGATAAACGTGCGTGTACGTACTTTCTAATCTTATCGTCCTCAGCAAGTTTATCGCCGTAGTCATTACCTCCGTACCAGTTGGACTCCCATCCTCTAATGATACCAAGGCGATTTCCGATTGGATTTGTTTTCTGTCCCATACTATTATTTAGCTTTGTGTATTATTTTTTGCAGCAACCACGATTGTAACATGGTTAGAGCGTTTTCTTATTCTGTGTGCTCGACCCTGTGGGGCTGGACGTAGTCTTTTCAACATACTCCCTCCATCAACACGAATCTCTTTTACAATAAGCTCAGCATCCTCGATGCTAGCGTCTTCATTCTTCGCCTGCCAGTTAGCTATTGCAGATAACAAAAGCTTTTCTAAACGACGTGATGCTTCTTTAGGATTAAATCTAAGAATATGAAGCGCTCTTTCAATTTTTTCGCCACGAACTAGATCCGCTACTAAACGCATCTTTCTAGGTGACGTAGGACAGTTATTAAGCTTAGCAAAAGCAAGCTGCTTTCTCTCTTCCTTAATTCTATCCGCCATTTCTCTTTTACGAACTCCCATAGCTTAAATTATTTTTTTCCTTTATTTTTAGCACCAGCGTGCCCTCTAAAGGACCGTGTTGGCGAAAATTCTCCTAATTTATGCCCAACCATATTCTCTGTAACATATACAGGAACAAACTGGCGACCATTATGTACTGCTATTGTCTGACCTACAAAATCAGGTGTTATCATCGAGGCTCTTGACCATGTCTTGATAACCGATTTTTTGTTCGACTCAACGTTTGCAGCCACTTTTTTCTCTAACTTATAGTGAACGTAAGGTCCTTTTTTTAATGAACGTGCCATATCTTATTATTTCTTTCTACGTTCTACAATATACTTATTACTCGCTTTTGTCTTAGAACGGGTTCTATAACCTTTTGCAGGAAGACCTTTTCTAGAACGTGGATGACCTCCTGAAGACTTACCTTCACCACCACCCATTGGGTGATCAACTGGGTTCATCACAACTGGTCTCGTACGTGGTCTTCTACCCAACCATCTACTTCTACCAGCTTTACCAGATACTAATAACTGATGATCACTATTCGAAACAGCACCTATGGTAGCAACACAATTAACCAAGATTAATCGCACCTCACCCGATGGAAGCTTTACTGTTGCAAACTTACCATCTCTAGCCATCAACTGTGCAAAAGATCCAGCACTACGCGCCATAACAGCACCTTGACCTGGTCTTAACTCTATACAAGAAATAATAGTTCCTAAAGGAATATCACTAAGCGGCATTGCATTACCTATCTCTGGAGCAACACCACTACCTGAAACTATATTCTGCCCAACCTGAAGTCCATTTTGAGCAATAACATAACGCTTCTCACCATCTTGATAGTTTAGAAGCGCGATAAATGCAGTTCTGTTTGGATCATATTCAATCGTTGCAACCGTAGCAGGAACACCTTGCTTATCACGTTTGAAATCGATAATACGATATCTTCTTTTATGACCACCACCGATATAGCGCATGGTCATTTTTCCTTGACTGTTTCTACCACCAGATCTTTTATTCGGAGCCAAGAGGCTTTTTTCCGGCTTATCAGTAGTAATGGCGTCAAATCCATTAACTACTCTAAAACGCTGACCTGGGGTAATTGGTTTTAATTTTCTTACTGACATCTGTTAGTCTTAAAGATTACTATATAAATCAATTACTTCACCTTCCGCCACCTGTACAATTGCTTTTTTGATAGCATTTGTTTTACCAGTGATCATCCCCGTTTTTGTAAAACGAGTTTTACGATCTGGACGGACATTAATAGTACGAACTTTAGTTACAGAAACACCATAAGCAGCCTCGACAGCTTTCTTAATCTGTACCTTATTCGCTTTTTTATCTACCTGAAAACCATAGCGGTTAAACAACTCACTATCGCTGGTAGCCTTTTCCGTAATAATAGGTTTTATTAAAATACTCATGGCTTCTATTTACTTAAATTCGCTTCAATTCCTTTCAAAGAACTCTCCAAAAGTACAACACTATTTGCATTAAGTATTTTGTAAGTACTTAATTCTGAAGAAGTTATAACTTCGGATCCTTTTAAATTGCGTGACGACAAATATACATTATTATTTGACTCCCCCAACACAAACAAAGATTTTTTACTATCTAATCCTAAAGACTTTAGGACAGATGTAAAATTCTTAGTTTTTATTGTATCAAAATTAAAATCCTCAACAATCATAATTGCTTTGTCATTTGCTTTGATACTTAAAGCTGATCTTCTAGCCAATCGCTTTAAATTTTTATTCAATTTAAAAGAATAACTACGAGGTCTAGGTCCAAAAATTCTACCCCCCCCTTTAAAGATAGGAGACTTAATACTACCTGCTCTAGCAGTACCAGTTCCTTTTTGTTTCTTTATTTTTCTAGTACTACCAACAATCTCTGCTCGTTCCTTAGCCTTGTGCGTACCCTGACGTTGATTCGCCAAATACTGTTTCACATCTAAGTATACAGCATGATCGTTTGGTTCTATACCAAAAACAGCATCAGAAAGGTCTGCCTTTCTACCTGTTTCTTTTCCGTTAATATCAACAACTGCTACTTCCATTACTTCTGAATCGTTACATAAGCATTTTTGTGACCAGGAACACATCCTTTTACAACAAGCAGATTCTTTTCAGCAACTACTTTTAATACTTTTAAGTTTTGAACTTTTACTTTATCTCCGCCCATTCTACCGGCCATTCTCATTCCTTTGAATACTCTCGCAGGATAAGAAGCCGCACCAATGGATCCAGGAGCTCTTAAACGGTTATGCTGACCGTGAGTCGCTTGACCCACACCTGCAAATCCATGTCTCTTAACTACACCTTGGAAACCTTTTCCCTTTGATGTACCAGAAACATCAACAAATTCACCTTCTGTGAAATGTTCTACTGTTATGGTATCTCCTAATTTGTGATCCTCCTCAAAACTTTTGAATTCTACGACTTTACGTTTAGCAACAGTTCCTGCTTTTTTAAAGTGACCAGTAGCCGCTTTAGTAGCATTTTTGTCTGCTTTGTCATCGAAACCTAATTGAATAGCTTCATAGCCATCAACTTCATTAGTTCTGACTTGGGTGATCACACATGGTCCAGCTTCGATAACTGTACATGGAATGTTTTTTCCATTCTCATCGAAAATGCTGGTCATACCGATCTTTTTTCCTATTAACCCAGACATATTTAATAAATTATTAATTAATACTTACTCTTATTTATTTTCTAAAAAATAAAACAGGGTCAAAATACATCAACCCTGATTATATTTTTCCGTTTTTCCCTCGCACACAGCTCAGGACATTTTAGTATTACAAACTTACAACTAAAGCAACTATAAAAGTTGCTTTAGCATAAGATAATTACACCTTAATTTCAACTTCAACACCACTTGGTAATTCAAGCTTCATTAAAGCATCAATAGTTTTTGATGAAGAGCTATAAATATCCAAAAGTCTTTTGTAAGAACTTAATTGAAACTGCTCTCTTGATTTTTTATTTACGTGCGGTGAACGTAATACAGTGAAAATCTTTTTATGTGTTGGCAAAGGAATCGGGCCAGTTACTACAGCGCCGGTACTTTTAACCGTTTTTACGATTTTCTCAGCAGATTTATCTACCAAGTTGTGATCGTAAGATTTTAGTTTTATTCTAATTTTTTGACTCATTTCTGTAATAATTAAGCGTTAACTCCTTTTGCAGCTGCGATTACTTCTTCTGAAATATTAGATGGAGTCTCAGCATAATGTGAAAATTCCATAGTAGAGGTTGCTCTACCTGAAGATAGAGTTCTCAATGTCGTTACATAACCAAACATCTCTGATAATGGTACCGTAGCTTTTACTGTTTTTGCACCAGCACGATCACCCATATCACTTACTTGTCCTCGACGACGATTAAGATCACCTACGATATCACCCATATTCTCCTCAGGAGTAATAACTTCTAATTTCATAATTGGCTCCATAATCACGGCTTTAGCTGCTTTTGCAGAATTTTTAAAACCTAATTTAGCAGCTAATTCGAACGATAATTGATCAGAATCTACATCGTGGTAAGATCCGTCTTTCAATGTCACCTTCATAGAATCTACTTCATACCCTGCCAAAGGACCATTTACCATAGCAGCTTTGAATCCTTTTTCTATAGATGGAATAAATTCTTTAGGAACGTTACCACCTTTAATAATGGATTCGAACTGAAGTCCAACTGTACCTTCATCCGCAGGTTCGATAGTAAATACAATGTCGGCAAATTTACCACGACCACCAGACTGTTTCTTATAAACCTCTCTATGATCTGCAGCTTGTGTAATAGCCTCTTTGTACTCAACTTGTGGCTGACCTTGATTTACCTCCACCTTAAACTCACGTCTCAATCGGTCTACAATAATATCCAAGTGCAACTCTCCCATTCCAGAAATAATAGTCTGTCCAGAAGCCTCATCGGTTTTCACCTGGAAAGTTGGATCTTCCTCAGCAAGCTTTGATAAAGCCATACCTAGCTTATCTACATCTGCCTTAGTTTTCGGCTCTACCGCGATACCAATAACTGGATCAGGAAAGTCCATACTTTCTAAAACAATAGGATGCTTCTCGTCTGACATAGTGTCACCAGTTTTAATATCTTTAAAACCAACAGCAGCACCAATATCACCAGCTTCTATATAATCAATAGCATTCTGCTTATTAGAATGCATTTGATATATTCGAGAAATACGCTCTTTCTTACCAGAACGATTATTAAGTATATAAGACCCTGCGTCCAATCTACCTGAATAAGCTCTAAAAAATGCTAATCGACCAACAAATGGATCCGTAGCAATTTTAAAAGCCAAAGCAGCGAAAGGCTCCTTAACATCTGGCTTACGCAATTCTTCTTTTTCTGTATCTGGATTCACACCAACAATACCTTCTTTATCTGTAGGAGAAGGCAAATAACGACATACCGCATCTAACAGAAACTGAACCCCTTTATTCTTAAAAGCTGAACCACAAATCATAGGAATAATCGACATATCCATCACAGCAGCACGAAGCGCAGCATGCACCTCTTCCTCTGTAATCGAATCTTCGTCTTCCATATATTTCTCAAGAAGATTCTCATCATACGCAGCAACCTCTTCAATAAGCTTACCTCGCAAAATTCTAGCCTCTTCTTTCATATCCTCAGGGATATCTACCACATCAAAAGTAGCTCCTTGAGTTTCGTCATGCCATATAATCGCACGATTCTTAACCAAATCTACTATACCTTTAAAATCTGCCTCATCACCGATATTAAGAACGATAGGAACAGCATTTGAACCTAACATATCTTTAACCTGTTGACAAACAGCCATAAAATTAGATCCTTGACGATCCATTTTATTAACAAAACCAATTCTTGGTACTTTATAATTATCTGCTAATCTCCAGTTAGTTTCTGACTGTGGTTCAACACCATCAACCGCACTAAATAAGAAAACCAATCCATCCAAAACACGTAATGAACGATTTACCTCTACGGTAAAATCAACGTGACCCGGTGTATCAATAATATTAAAATGATAATCTTTTGTTTCAGGTAAAGGTTGTGCATTCTCCAAAGGAAACTTCCACGTACAAGTTGTAGCAGCCGAAGTAATTGTAATACCACGCTCCTGCTCTTGCTCCATCCAGTCCATAGTTGCAGCACCATCATGCACTTCACCTATTTTATGACTCACACCCGTATAATAAAGTATACGCTCTGTCGTTGTTGTTTTACCCGCATCAATATGCGCAGCAATACCTATATTTCTTGTATATTTTAAATCTCTAGCCATTTCTGTTCGTGATTAAAATCTAAAGTGTGAGAATGCTTTATTTGCTTCAGCCATTTTATGAGTATCAACTCTTTTCTTTACCGCTGCACCTTCTTCTTTTTCTGCAGCTAAGATTTCTCCCGCTAATTTCTGAGCCATTGATTTCTCATTACGCTTACGCGAAAATTGAATCAACCATTTCATTGCAGTAGAAATTTTACGGTCTGGCCTAATTGGATTAGGAATTTGAAAGGTAGCCCCTCCAACACGTCTACTTCTAACCTCTACGTGAGGCATAACATTAGACAATGCATCCTTCCACATCTCTAAAGATGTTTTCTCTTCGTTTTGTTTTTTCTCTTCTACAATATCAATCGCATCGTAAAAGATCTTGAAAGCTGTCGACTTTTTACCATCCCACATCATCATGTTTACAAATCTAGTTACTAACTGATCGTTAAAACGTGGATCTGGTAAAATAGGTCTTTTTTTAGCCTTTCTTTTTCTCATCTCTTCTTCTTAAAAGTTTTAAATTTACTTCTTAGGGCGTTTTGCACCGTACTTAGATCTACGTTGCGTTCTTCCTTCAACACCAGCGGTATCCAAGGCTCCTCGCACAATATGATATCTAACTCCCGGTAAATCTTTTACCCTTCCACCTCTAACTAATACTATCGAATGCTCTTGAAGATTGTGTCCCTCACCACCGATGTACGCGTTAACCTCTTTTCCATTCGTTAACCTAACACGCGCTACTTTACGCATCGCAGAGTTTGGTTTTTTTGGAGTAGTGGTATACACACGAGTACATACACCGCGGCGTTGCGGGCAAGAATCCAAAGCAGCCGATTTACTCTTCTTAGTTATTTTGGCTCTACCTTTTCGTACTAATTGTGAAATTGTTGGCATAATTTGCTTTACACTATAATTAATTTTTATTAATCCTCTTTTATGAGGGCTGCAAAGGTAGAATTATTTTTTGAGTATTCAAACCCAAACTAATTAATTTTCAAATAGTTTTAAAAAAAATACAACCATAACAATTTTAAATAGCTACAAAAAAAATAAGATTTAATCTATTTATATACATCGCAAAAGGTCACTAATTAAATAATACATAAGCGCCTTGATCAAGAACTATAGGGATCCTAAATAATCGATAGAAGGCTAAAAAGTTACATTATTGCAACGATCTATACTACTTATTTTAAACTAATTGACTTAGAGAAACAATATTTTAAACCGCTAATTATGTAGGGTTAAATTACAAGCTCTACAGAAAAGATATATCAACATTTAATGTAAGACAAAATCAACATACTACTAATCTAAAACAAAAAATTATGACAGTAATTTTGAGTTAATTCAATATATACTGTGAATGCACTTTGCAATGTAAAAAGGGTTGTCATAAATATGACAACCCTTTTTTAAATTACGAATTCAAAATTTAGCAATAATATTAATATCGATAAATTATCTTGAATTATTTATTAACATCAGTTTCTTCGAACAAATCAATTAATCCAGGGAAATTTTCATTTGCACCAATTTCCGTTTGCGGATACAAGAATCTTTGAGGAATAGTAGTGGCATTTGCACCTTTAACAGGAACACCAATTAAATTATCTGTTCTTCTTAGATCGTGATATACTTGAGCAGAACCTATTAAAGTAATATATTTTTCCTCAAGAATCTCCTCTAACAATTGATCTCCGACAGATGCTGATGGAGGAAATGCTGCTCCATATTGAACAGAAAGCTCGGCTCTAACTTCATTAAATGGCGTTAAAGCATCTCCAGATGTTCTAAATGCTGCTTCTGCCTCAATCAACTTAGTTTCATACCAGGAAACAATAGGAAAACCTGCATCTATAGCAAAAAAACCATCTTCATTAGTATTCAATTCAATTTTCTCACTCGTAGTATTATCAAAAAAGTAAAAAGCATCTCTTTGTACATCTCCTGGAGTAGGTAAGGCTCTAGGCACTTCTCCTTGGACTAATTTACGTAAATGCGAATTTGAAACATTCATGTAACCCGGTCTATACAATACCGTGAATTGATAGAACATATTCTGAGATCCATCAGCTGTACCATGAGAAGAAACTAAATCGTTTTCCCTAGATGAGATACCTAAGCGAGCCTCTAATAAAGCATTGGGGTAATCCCCAGCAATCATATAATATCTAGCCTTCAACGAATGTCCAATTTCAGCCCATAAAGCATTATTATCTTCGTAGACAGGCACACCATAGATACCTACACCAGCACTACCAACATTTGCTATTCCATTAGATAAAATCTCTTGAACATTTTGAAGAACAGTTGCTTGTTCATCATAGCTTGGATTTGGGAAATCAATAAAATTTAAAGCCTCAGAAAAGGGTACATCACCCCATAGTGCAGCAGCTTCTCCTAGAAGTAAACCCTGAATTATTTGAGCTACTCCTTCTAATATTTGATCTCCATCTTCGGCTCCACTTTGCTCTGCTAAAACAGCTTCTTTCAAGCCATCGGCATAAATATCATTCCACATACCATCATAATCACCTGCAGTAGTTATGTAATTATTTAAAGGTATATATTGTCGATCATCTCCAGTAAATTGGTCAGAAAATATTCCCGCAGTTCTAGCGACACCACTTTCTGACAATACTAACACAGATAAATTTGCTTGACCAATAAGCAAGTTACCTGGTGCTTCTTGAAAGTTATTCGGATCATCATTGAATCCATCACTATAATCGCTACAAGACGCTAGCACAGTGGCTGCTAAAAGTACGATAAATTTTAATTTATAAATTTTCATTGTTATAAGTGTTTTTTAATTAAAATCCTAATCTTAAAGTAAAAGCATAAGATTTAGTACTAGGGTTAGTAAAATAATCCAAACCTCTACCTCTCGACGCTCCAGTAAGGTTAATATCTGGATCGAAACCATCTATTTCTGTCCATAAGAAAAGGTTTCTTCCTGTTAAAGTAATAGAAAAATTAGAAAAACCAGCCTGTTCTATAAATCTAGAAGGAAAGTCATATCCTAAAGACAACTCTCTTAAACGGGTCCATGATGCATCTGTGATAAAACTTTCACTTTGTGCACCAAATCCTCCACCATTAGTAGTATACCAATCAATATCGAGAGCAACAGGTCCATTTCCAAAATCTTGAATATTACCTCTAAACTCTGTTCCTGCTGGGATTACACCTCCAGAATAAGTCGTTAAATCTTGATTAGAGACAGAGATATTCGCTGTTTCAGGACTAATACCAAAATAATTTAATACTCCTTTAGTACCTTGCCAGTGATCGTTACCTTGAGAAGTTTCTAACTGAGCTGACAATGTAATTCCTTTATATGATATGTTCGTCCCAATACCACCTGTCCAGTCTGGATTAGGATCCCCTAAAACTGATTCTTCTGTAGAAACCACAGGAAAACCATTAGCATCTAAAACAAAATTATCGTTATCATCTCTTTCAAAACCTACTCCCCATAAAGCTCCAAGTGCATATCCCTCTACAGCTCTAGAAGATGCTCCGGCAAATCCGTTTAAAAACACAGACTGAGTTCCGCTTAGACTTTCAACTATATTCTCATTTTTTGCAAAATTAGCATTGATAGACCACTCAAAATTAGTGTTAGAAACAAGTTTTAAAGACAAATCTAGCTCAACACCTTTATTAGATATTTCAGCAGCGTTATCGTAAACTGAACTTGAACCTGTAGAAGAAGGAACATCTAACAACAAAATAACATCCTCGGTTGTTCTATCGTAATAAGTTGCACCCAAGGTAATTCTATTTTGAAAAAACCTTAAATCAGTCCCTATTTCGTATTCTTTGATACGCTCCTCTTTAAGATTAGGATTACCTATAGCATTGTTCGATTGAAAAGGGTTACCATAAACAGATGCTAACAACTCATCTCCAAAACCAGTAAGAATCCCACCTGGACTAAATGTATCTGCGGCCAAATATGGATTTGGCTCAATACCAACTTCACCATAAGCTAATCTCACTTTACCAAAAGACAAGAAAGAATCACCATTTATCAACTCAGAAAATTTCCAACCCAAAGAAGCTGCTGGATAGAAAATATTATCTGTTAATGTTGATGGTCTTTCATATCTACCAGATAATTCTATTAAAAGTTGATTAAAGAACTCTGCATTTAAAACAGAATAAACTCCAGATTTACGAGTTTCACTAACAAATCTCTCAGGTACTTCATTTTCTGCTGTTGCATTTCCAAAAAGTCTAAGATCGCCTAAAGCAGGATTTGTAAATTGAGCACTTGTAGCAGTTAATCTACTATACTGATTTCTATCTGCGGAGGCACCTAAAATAACACCATAATTAAAATTATCGCTTACCATCTTATTATACTGCAAGAAAACATTTATATTTTCTGTTTTTTCCTGAACATCATCCTGTCTGAAAGAACCCAAAGCAAAAGAAGATGCAGAATTTACTGGGAAATAGGTCTCTCTATGATCAGTGTAATAATCTAAACCATAACGACCTGTAAATGATAGGTTATCATTAACTTTATAAACCAACTCTGGTGAAAGATTAAATCTTTCAACACCATTCGGGTTACTCTGCTCATTAATAGTCCAACCTGGATTATTATATGCAGGTGCAGCCGATCCTAAGTAGTTACGGTAACTACGATGTGCATTTTGAGTAGGTACATTATTAGCATCATAGTACGTACCTTTATAGTCTCTATTATCAAAATCAGGTGAGGTTCTTAAGTACCCTAAATAAAGTCCATTAACATTAGAACCCTGTTGTATTCTTTCTGATTTTATCTTCGAATAAGAAGAACCAAACTTTATACGTAATTTATCAGTCAAATCCGTAGTTTGATTTAATCGTAGTGTCTGCCTTCTATACGTCGATCGTCCTTGAATAATACCATCTTGATCCCAATCAGAAAAACTAACATATGTACTACTGTTAGGTCCAGAGAAAGATACATCCACTGCCTTCTCAAAAGTATAACCAGTTCCAAAAACTTGATCACGATTAGTATCGTTATAAACTTGATTATCATTTTTCTGAAGAATCGGATAAATAACGTTTCCAGATATTGATTCGAATCGTTCATTCCCAAGATCAACACCATTAGCTTCTCCTGATCTTAAAGCAATTCTATCACCCCAAGAAAAAGCACTATTATTTTGAAAAACTCCATCATCAACACCCACACCAACTGGTGTACCCTGACCAAAGATTCCTTGTTTTTCAAATTCTTTATTAACTTCATCGATAATCACTGAAGCCTTTACATTGACCGAAACTTTTTTAGCCGAACCAATTCGACCTTTCTTAGTTGTAATAACTATCACTCCATTCGCAGCACCAGTACCCCAAACCGCGGCAGCAGATGCACCCTTAAGTACAGTAACATTCTCAATATCCTCTGCACTAATATCGTTTAAACGAGACTGCTCCGAAACACCAGAAGTAGTCGCAGTTATATTTACGTTTGAATTTGAAATTGGCACACCATCTAAAATGATCAAGGGCTCAGACGCTCCATTGATCGAATTCTGTCCTCTAATTAAAATAAAGGCTCCAGAACCTGGATCACCAGAATTTTTTGTAATCTTAAGTCCAGAAGTTTTACCCGCCAAACCTTGGATCACACCAGACTCTGCTGATTTAGTAATCATTTCAGTATCTACAGTAGTAGATGAAGTAAGGTCATCATCTTTTTTCTTCTTCAAACCTAAAGCAGTTACCACTACGGTCTCTAACTGAGCTAAGTCCTCCGAAAGTTTAACATTAATTTCATTGTTCTCATCGACAACAATTTCCCTTCCTGCAAAACCTACATAGCTAAAAGATAAAACAGCACCACGATTTGCTTGGATAGAATAATTTCCATCAAAATCGGTTTGTGTACCATTTGTAGTATTTTTAACTATTATGTTTACTCCTGGAAGCGGTAAACCTGAATCATCGGTAACCGTACCGGAAATTGTTTTTTCCTGTGCAAATGTTATCTGCACAATAAACGCTAGAAAAAGCGTTAAAATTCCACTAAATTTAGTTCTCATTTTATGATTTATTTGAATTAGCCAATGCCAAAAATGATAATTATATCGATATAAACCAATTTTTTGATTGTTAATTTTAAAGTTTTAAGAAATAAATTGCTTTAAAAAATTGTTTGTTTCAATTAAAAGATAACCTTAAAAAAACCTTAACACAAATAAAACTCATCACAATCTATAAAATATACACTATAAATGAGATAGTTAATTCTACGAAGTCAATTAACTACACTTTTGAAGAAAATTAACGTTGTTTAAAAATCGTGAAAAATTAAATTTTCTTTTTTTTCAAAATATATCGCTTTAAAATACTTGATAATTCCAAGCTTCGAACCATAAGATTCATTTTTGAAAGAAATATTACTTGTTCTATTCAATTATTTTATTCATTTATTAATCATTATTATTTTTTACAAGCTGCTTACATCCCTCTGAAATTTTCAGGGGGATGTTTTTTTTATCCTATATTTGCGCACATGAAAAATGATTCTCAAATTTTTGGTATTCGGGCCGTAATAGAGGCTATCAATGCTGATCAGACTATTGACAAAGTTTTTGTTCAAAAAGGTTTGCAGGGTGCTTTATCCAAAGAACTAATGCAGCTTCTGGACGAACAACGTATCACATATTCATTCGTTCCTATAGAAAAACTAAATCGCCTAACACGGAAAAACCACCAAGGTGTCGTCGCGCTCACCTCACCTATTGTATTTGCTGATCTTGAAAATCTCGTAATGAATGTTATAGAAACTGGTGAAACGCCACTTTTTCTCATATTGGACCAGCTTTCTGATGTTAGAAATTTTGGGGCAATCATTAGAACTGCCGAATGTACTGGGGTGCATGGAATCATTGTGCAAAAAAAAGGTGGTGCCCCAGTTAGCGCCGATACTGTTAAAACATCGGCGGGTGCCATATTCAAAATTCCTATTTGTAAAGTCGACCATATTAAAGATGCTGTATTTTATATGCAAGGTTCAGGTATTCGAGTTGTCGCTGCAACCGAAAAAACTGACCAAATGATATATGACATTGATTTAAAACTTCCGACAGCGATAATAATGGGAAGTGAAGGCAAAGGTGTTACTACTTCATTATTAAAAATGGTTGATCAAAAGGCTAAACTACCAATGAACGGTACTATAGGATCCTTAAATGTTTCTGTAGCTTGTGGAGCATTTTTATATGAAACTATTCGACAGAGATTATAAAGTGATACCATGATCTAATCTTTCTTTTGCTCCTTATATTCATAAACTATTTGTATATCTGGAATTCTATTTTTTTCTTCTTCATTACTTACTTCTTCTTTCGCTAGTTCTATAAAATTTCCGTTTTCATCAAAATGGCGCATAAATACATCCTCATCGGGATCATAATCTGGCTGTTCCCATGTATATACTGGTTGTTTGATTATTCCATTTTTAATTAACAATGCCAGAATAAAGCCTGTAAGTAAACCCGATAGATGTCCCTCCCATGAAATAGAATCTTTGATAGGAAATACATACCAAAGCATGCTCCCGTACATAAAAACGACACTAAAAGATAATGCAATTAAACGATAATGCTTTGTAATTATACCTTTAAAGAAAAGAAAACTGAACAGCATATAGATAATGCCACTAGCTCCTATATGTAGCGAAGGCCTTCCAATAAGCCAGGTTAATGCACCAGTTGCAAACATCCCAATACCTAAAACAGCCCAGCTCCTATCACTATAAAAATAAAAAAGTGCTGTAGACAATATTAATAAGGGCAGCGTATTATTCCATAAATGAGAGATGCCAGAGTGTATAAACGGAGAAAACAAAATCCCTTGTAATCCAGCAATGCTACGTGGATAAACTCCTAAGTAATTCAAATTGAAACCAAAACGCGATTCTGCCCAGAAGACAAGCCAAATTATTAAAACAAAAAATATGGGGTAACCTATCACCCCTGTCTTAAAACTGAATTCGAAATTATCTTTCATAATAGTAAACACGTATCAAAAAACCTTCCATAAAATACTTCTTGAAAAATTGTCAGTATTGATCAATATACTACAAATAAAACATGAATAAAAGTTCTTAAGATAAACTTAGCTTGATGCATCAAACGATATTTGTAACTTTGTAAAATGAATATGAATGCACCACTAGCTGAGCGAATACGACCCACTTCATTAGAAAGTTATTTAAGTCAAGAACACCTCGTTGGAGATCAAGGATCTCTTAAGCAGCAAATTACAAAAGGTATTATTCCGTCATTGATTTTATGGGGTCCTCCAGGCGTGGGTAAAACTACCTTGGCTAATATAATTGCTCAAGAATCTGGACGTCCTTTTTATACATTGAGTGCAATTAGTAGTGGTGTTAAAGAGGTGCGAGAAGTTATTGAAAAAGCTAAAAAAAGCGGAGGTCTTTTTACAGCTAAAAATCCTATTCTTTTTATAGATGAAATACATCGTTTTAGCAAATCTCAACAAGACTCTCTGCTGGGCGCCGTAGAAAAAGGATGGGTTACATTAATCGGAGCAACTACTGAGAATCCAAGTTTTGAAGTGATACCTGCATTACTATCCAGATGCCAAGTATATGTACTCAATCCTTTTGGAAAAGAAGAATTGGAACAATTGCTACACCGTGCTATTAAGGAAGATATCTACCTACAAACCAAAGAAATTTCTTTAGCACAAACACATGCCCTTTTAAAATTGAGTGGGGGAGACGCAAGAAAACTCCTCAATATTTTTGAGTTAATTGTAAACAGTCAGGAGCAACAACATATAGTTATTACCGATGAATTAGTAACTAAATTAGTACAACAAAATACGGTTCGCTACGACAAAACTGGAGAACAACACTATGATATTATTTCGGCGTTTATAAAATCTATAAGAGGTAGCGATCCTAATGCCGCTGTATATTGGCTTGCAAGAATGATTGAAGGAGGAGAAGATTTGAAGTTTATCGCTCGTAGGCTTATCATTTCGGCTTCAGAAGACATTGGCAACGCGAATCCTACTGCTCTTATTATGGCTAACAATACTTTTCAAGCTGTTACAACTATCGGATATCCTGAATCTAGAATTTTATTGAGTCAATGTACGGTTTATCTAGCCACATCGGCAAAAAGTAATGCTTCTTATATGGCAATAAATAAAGCTCAGCAGCTTGTAAGACAAACTGGAGATCTATCCATACCTTTACACCTTAGAAACGCCCCTACTAAACTTATGAAAGAGTTGGGTTACGGTGAAGATTATAAATATGCACATAACCATGCCAATAATTTTATAGAACAGGAATTTTTACCCGCCGAGGTTAGCAACACCAAACTATATGAACCTGGCAATAATCAACGGGAAAATGCTTTACGCACTTACTTAAAAACACGATGGAAAGAAAAATATAATTATTAGTTATTTTTCATTCTAGCGAACGTATCTTTTGACAAAAGATGGGTGCTTTCTATAACTCGTTCTAAAATTAAATTTCCTTCTTTATCAAAAAAAGCATGTCCACTTAAGGCTCCTGCCCGAACCATATAACTGTTTGCAATAGAGGTTTTATAGAGTTTTCCTATAACAATTTCTTTATCCTTCGACTTTTCTTCTAAACTATACCCGTAGGGTTGTTTTCGCAATAAATATAGCTTAGCATTAAAAGTAAAATGTATTAAATTTAAAGAAAATATATTTTCGATTAATTCTTTATCATTCTGTATACTTTCTTTGTTTGAAATATCAATTGTAGAAGGTGTTTTGATAATATCGTCTACGGCAACCGCTTCTTCTATATATTTGTAGTTTAAACGTGACACAGATTCAAATGCATTTCGTAAAGCTTCGTGATACGCTTTTTTAAAATCCTTGGCTCTACTTTTACCTTCTTTAGAGGTGAAAACAATTTTTGCATTGCAATCCTTTAGAACTACAACTAATTTAGTTGTAAATAACCCAGAGTTTTTCTTAACTTCTGTTCGCAACCCTAGACAACCATTAGCTATAAGATCTTTCGGAAATACTTCCCCTTCCATTATAGCTATAAAACCATACTTTTCAAATAAAAATTTAGTCAAGGCATTTACTTCGTAAGCATTCTCACTTTTTAAAAAATCAAACTTTTGGGGAACAATCACATATTTATATGTATTGATTGAGTTTTGAGCAATCATGAAATTGCAACTCAAAACAAATAGTAAAAGTAAAAAAATACGATTCATGTTTTAAAATATAATATTAATGCCAAACTGAAGGGATGCGCCCCTAGCTTTGGCCAAATTGGAATAGGAAAATAAATTATCTGCTGCAATATACATATTTAATGGATTAACATGTGTTGATATAAGTAGCCCAACATTATAATAAGAAAATTCGTCAATCGTATAATTAATTTTTGTTCTTAAAAAATCAAACCAACGCTTATAGTAGTAAAAAGAACCCGCCAAAACTGGTCTTTTGGGTCTAAATTGACTAAATAACTGAAAGCCAACTGCGTCCGTATAACGTGGTATTCCCTCTTTTACATAACATTTACAAGATCCACTATCAAATCTATTAAACAGATGCTTTATGGATCCATTAATTTTAAGAGATCGCATTGTTGTATAAGAAGTAGATAGTGTATCGATAGACAAAGACTCTTTTAGATCATTTAAAAAGTCCTGAGGACCATTACCTGTAAATTGAATAGGTGTTTCAAAACCGTCAAATGCATAGTCCCCAGATGCAACATAAGTTTCGACATCTTTGTTATAGAGTATCAATCCCAGATCATTCAGACTTCCTGTTATAAGCCATTGTTCGTCCATTTTATAACTAAATCCAAGATCGATACCCAAACCTAAATTACCGCCCAAAAAACCTTTTCTAAGGAGTGTTCTTTTGTATTCTTTAGCTTTCTCACTAGCCTCACCATCATTAATCTCT
This sequence comes from Aquimarina rhodophyticola, assembly GCF_042434915.1. Lineage (GTDB taxonomy): Bacteria > Bacteroidota > Bacteroidia > Flavobacteriales > Flavobacteriaceae > Aquimarina. The sequence continues at coordinate 55,388 of NZ_CP170198.1, read as the reverse complement.
CTTAGATCGCCATATCCAGAGGTTTCGATGACAATGTTAGCGTCACTAACTATATGGCGGTATAAATTATTTCCACCTAAGGATTCTACCGTGGTAAATGTTCCCTGATTTCTAGCGCTTCTCATATGAAACATGCTTGAATACAATTTGGCTCTTGCCCCAAAGGTAAGCCGATTGTCAACTTGTTTATTATATCCAAAGTGAAATACAGTCAGTAATTCTGTAGAGCCCGTGAAATCTGAAAAATTAAACTCGCGATTTATATACTCTTCGTTACCTTCGTAAGCCAAGATAACTAGATCTTTTGGGAAGTACCCTATAAAATCGAATTCTTCGTATACCCCAGCAGAAAAATATATTTTAGGATCACGCCTACTCCTCCATCCTACATTTAAGATTTCCAATTGTTGTGTAACAGCTAAGTAATCATCACTAGTAAGTTCTCTAAGCTTCTCACTTATTTTCTCATCTATAGTACGCTCATCGTTAGCAACGATATCAAAAAGACTACCTCCTTTAAGCCCTGCGCTTATATAAAATTGAGATCCTAGAGGAACTCCTACGTGTCCATTAAACGTAACCATAGTACCTGGGTTACTCAACAGCGATTGGGGGAGATCTGCATAGTCATAAAGTCCTGCTTTATTTTGCGCAAACATGCCTAAGTTTAAAAGAAAAACAAAAACCAAAGATGCTTTCATAACGGGTAATTGAAATAAAAAGTTCCTTTGGATCTCAAGGTCATACTACCCGTTAGCGAATTATCAATTTGACGCATAATGAAGGTAGTTGCTATTTGTTTTGCATTAGTTATAGCCCTAATATCAGACTTCCCAAGAACAAGTGTTTTTGTTGTAACCACTGGCTCCAAATTTTTGCCATTCCCTTTGGCTATATTTAAACTATATGATTGTCCTACCTGAAATGAAGAATTATTAAGGAACTCAAAAGAAAAGACAGCCTCTTTCTCAATTAGATTGATAAACTCGAAAGTCAACGCAATACTATCCAAATTTTTTGTCGCAAATTCATTTCCCAAAAGATCATATGCCAAGGTATCTCTTACAATACCTATTGGAATCCCTATGGTTGGTAAAGGTCTGCCCCCACCTAAATCGGGAATTTCGATCTTAGAAAAAATAAAAGCAACTTCATAGACCGGTGACAATTCAACCGCATCCAATTGATCCAAGTCTATATCTTTTACGCAGGCTGTAAATAATAAAACCACCCCTACTACGCTCCATTCAAAACATTTAACCAACCCTCGCTTCATCTTCACTTAATCCTTCTATAAAACATTAATCCTTTGACTATTACAATATCTTAATAATTTCTTTTAAATCTGTAATTTGAATGATATTTGTGGGAATTTTTTGATTGTGATAATTAAAACATATAGCTTGTAACCCAATATTTTGGGCGCCTAGGATATCTGCTTCATAGTTATCACCAATCATAATACTATTATCAAATTGCGCTCTAGCACTTCGCAAAGCAGTATCAAAGATAATTCGATTAGGTTTTTTTACCCCTACTTCGTCGCTATTAGTTACAGTTTTAAAATAATGGGCAATTCCTGAAGCCTTCAATTTTTGTTCTTGAACTTCTTTAAAACCGTTTGTTATAATATGTAAGTTATATTTTTTTGAAAGATATATAAGTGTATCCTCTGCTCCACTAATTAAATGATTAGATAACGGTAAAGCTTTAATATAATGATCTGCTAAAGCATCAATTATTGACAAAGGGTAGGATAAATTAAGCTGAGCAAAAGTATCTACTAAGCGTCCGCGACGCAAGGCTTCCTTAGAAATCTCTTCTTCTCTAAAAAGCTTCCAATAGTGCATATTTATTGGTTGATAAACTTGTAAAAAGGACTCTAATGATACATCTATATCTAGATTTTGAAAAATAATTTTAAAAGCTAAAGCAGAGTTTTTATCAAAATCCCACAAGGTGTGATCCAAATCAAAAAACACATGTACGATCCTAGTTTTCATCATAATTCCAAATCATTTCGTAGACAGATTTCCAATACTGTTTCTGATGTATATCACTAAATACATCATTACTAAGGATAGGCATAAAACAACCGTTTACTTGTTTAATCTTATCGATATACGAATGTATTTTAAAAGTCAAGGATTCGGCAGTAGTGTGGTGATGTAAAGCTTCAGAGGTAAAATAAAATGAATGAATTAATAAGGGAGTTTGTACCTCATAATCCAAATCATAAAAAAGAAAAGGAGTACATGTACCTGCTCTAAAACCGACATGATCGTGATACCCCATAGAAAAGTCGTTTTCGATCTCTAGCTCTATGAAGTTACGATACGCGTCGGGAAGTTTTAATTTATAAAAAGAGCATATACAGTCTTTTAACTGTCGATTAAAGATCCCTTCAATTCGATTTTTTTCTTCTTTTAAAGTGGATAAGTTAGCTACTGCTTCATATGAAACCTTAAGCCCTACATTTATATAATCTGATACGTGTTTTATTATAGCTTGATGAGATAATTTATTATAATTTACATTTTTCTCATAACTTGAGTAATCACCTAAGCCAAAGACTACCAAAAGATCTCTCTTTTTATGCTTTTGTAACTCTATCAAAAGATCAAAGGTATCATAAGGATCTTTCATTAATCCGCTTAACACCTTAATTCGATCCAATAACATTTTAAACCTAAGTCCAAAAATATCGCGTATTGAAGCTCCTACAGTTCGCACTATACCTTTATGTTTGTAAAGAAAAGTTTGAGAAACTTCGATAATTGGACGAATTGAGAATGTACCAAGATTCATTTTTATATCGGGAAATCTTGCTATCAGAACATCTCGTAAACGATATGCCCATAGATCTACCACAGGCTCTTGCAAAAAATCTTCGGTATATCCTAAACTTTCGGTTACAGGAAATCTTCCTAACTCATCCTTAACATGAGGCAAATATTCTTCATACCTAGAAAGCAAATAAAAAGTAGCAGAGAATATATCAAATGGCAATGCAGAAGCTTCACTCTTTACTGGAAAAAAGCATTTGGTATCCCCCCAAGAGTACACACTAATTTCGGTTTCACTGATTCCATGTTCAAACAGTAACTCATAACTTTGAAAGTATAGTTCTTTACCTAAGGGTTTTTTACCATAAGAAAATTTGGGACCGTCGTGTGCAATAAAGTTTTCAATTTTTGATGTCAATTCAACATCTATTCCTAAAATTCGCTTGCAAATATGCCTAAGCGTATAGGAAACTCTTGGGGTAATTTTATGAACGTAAATTAACAACATATATCAAAAAAGTTCTGCAACTACAACATACCAACATTTCATTTTGAATCCTGCTTTTTTTTAAAAAAAATTTCCAATTAAATTAAAGAATGGCTGCATCTGCGAAGCTAAAATACTCTTTTTCTGTGACTATCAAATGATCCAAAAGTTTTATATCAAGACAAGCCCCTCCATTTTTGAGCTTTGTCGTCAATTCTTTGTCAGCCAAACTAGGTTTTAGGGTACCACTAGGATGATTATGAACCAAAATTATTGCTGTAGCATCAAATTCTAAGGCTGCACCAAAAACGATACGAGGATCTACTAAGGTTCCTGTTTTACCACCAATACTAATTTGTTTTTTCTTAAGTACTTTATTCGAATTATTTAGATAGATAACCCAAAATTCTTCATGTGCAAGATCTGCTAGTTCTGAATAGATCAAATCATACACATCGTTACTGCATTTTATTTTTTCAATTTTTGGAGCCACTTCTTCGCGTCGTCTCCTACCTAACTCAAGAGCGGCTATAATGGTTATAGCCTTTGCTTCACCTATACCTTTAAACTTAGTGAGTTGCTGTACAGAGAGCTTACCCAATGCATTGAGTTCGTGATCAACACTTAACAATAATCGCTGACTTAATGCTACAGCACTTTCATTTCGGCTTCCCGAGCCAATTAAAATAGCAATTAGTTCTGCATCAGACAATGCATTTTTACCTTTACCGATTAATTTTTCTCGTGGTCTATCTTTTTCATGCCATGATTTGATAGATATAACAGCGGTATCCATATATTTTGTTGGTTAATTTTACATTAAAACACTTCAAATTTTAAGACAATAAGTTTACATTATTTATCTCAAAAACAATACTTTAATTACTAGTAATATCAAAAAAATTAATTTTCTTAAGGATTTTAACATTTATATTTGTTTGAAAATGAAACTTTTACTATATTTACGGACCCTTAATTCTAAAAATCTATCATTTTTAACTTCAAATTGACCTATTTATGAAGAACATTTTTACTCTTACATTATTGATGGCTACTTTCAGTTTCTATGGCCAGCAACAAAAAAAAATATCTTTCTTGGATTTAGTAGGAAACTGCATACAAGTTCCAAGAGGATGCGAAGCACAATCTCAATATGAGCTACAAGCTTGTAATGGGACATCCATTAAATGGGAATATTACGGAGACGATATGCTATCTGCAGTTTTTGATCAGATCATTAGTACTTTTGAAGAATCAAACTCAAGTAAAACTCCTGTAACCTTTAGTTCTTTTGGACACCAACTTACAGGTTATAAGTTTAAAATGGGTACCTCTTACCAGTATTTCCTAAAAGGAAAAATAAAGGATCAACCTTTAATGATTAATTTAGGAACTCCTACAAATATATCTGGAAAAGCAGATCTTGATAATTTCTTAGGAATGGTTTTTGACGAAGTTAGTTAATACAGCATACGATTTTATATTTTTGAAAAAGGTTTGATCTTAAGGATCAAACCTTTTTTGTTTGCCATTATCATTTTTGAAATTAATACTTTATTTTTGATACAATTCACGCAAAATATGTAGGTCATGAAATCATTATTTGACATCGCTAGTAAAAATGAGATTGAGGAAAGAATCCATACGTTATCCATCAGTAGTCCTGCACAATGGGGAAAAATGGATGTAGCACAAATGCTTAGTCATTGTCAATTCCCTTTAAAAGTTGCTATCAATAAAGAGGATTTTCGATTAAAATCGAACTGGATAGCCCGAATATTTTTTAAAAAACTACTATATAACGACACCCCTTGGCGTAAAAATTTACCAACTGAACCAAATTTTAAAGTTAAAGAGAATAAAGACTTTGATCATGAAAAAACAAATTTGATCAATTGTATACATGATTTTTATGCTTTAAAAGACAATGATGTATTGCCTACACATCCAATATTTGGAAAATTTACTAAACAGCAATGGGGGCAGATGCAGTATAAACATCTAGATCATCACCTTACTCAATTCAAGGCATAATATGTCAAACTATCCTCCCTTATATCATCAAGATTTTGTAGTCGAACATAGCAAATTCATAGCTAAGCACTATCCATTTGCTACACTAATATCTGTACGAGATAATGCGCCCTTGATCACACATGCTCCATTGATACTAGAGGGTGATTCTCTCATAGGTCATATTGATAAAAATAATCCGCATTGTAGAGTTTTAAAACAAAACCAGCCTATAACCGTACTCTTTAAAGGACCGCAAACGTACATTTCTCCTTCAATTTACACAACACCTCAGCTACCTACTTAGAACTATATTATTGCTCATGCTACTGGGACTGTCGAACATATACAGGATCTTACTCGAGTAAAAGAAAGTATTGTCGCTATGACTACCTACTTGGAAGCGCCGAATCATCTATATAAATTACAACTTGATGATCCTAGAATGGATCGAGCTGTATCTTATATTCATGGATTTAAAATTCACGTAACGCATTGGGAAGGAAAATTTAAATTGAGCCAAGATAAAATACCTGCAGACATAGAAAATGCAAAACAGCGACTTATACAAACGAATCAACAGGATATCGCAACATTTGTAGATACACTTTTTAGCTTACATTTTTCAGATTAATATTAACGTTCAATCCACTCCTTGACTTCATCAAAATTTAACCCACCATAGTTACCACTACTCATCAAAAGTAGGGCAATATTATCAAAATCCTGTAGCATTAAATATTGCTTAAATTCGACTGGATTCGTATAAACAGTTAATTGATCATTCTGAAAAGCAGTCGTTATCTGATTTGAAGAGACCTCATCAAGCTGTTTTAATTCTACAGCTTCGGGAGAATAAAAAACCACAGCTTCATCGGCAGCATCCAAAGCACCTTTATATTCTTTGAGAAACTCTGCGTTAAGACTACTATACGTATGCAATTCTAAACACGCTAATACCTTATGGTCAGGATATTGTTCTTTCACTGCTTTGGTAGTAGCCGCCACCTTTGATGGGCTATGTGCAAAATCTTTATAGGCTACCGCATTATTTGAGGCTGCAATCTTTTCTAATCGCTTTGATGCGCCTTTAAATGTAGCTATGGCTTCATAAAAATCATCTTCGTCAATACCCATATGCTGGCAAATCCATTTTGCTCCGGCTAGATTGCTCAAGTTATGAGCTCCAAAAACTTCAATCGGCATATCTCCATCGGGAGTCTCTAATAGCGTTTCACCTTCGATAACCTTATAAACTGGTGTTTCATAAGGAAATTTACGTATCTGCTTTTCTGTACTTTCTGCGAGTTGAGCAACCTCAACATCTTCATTGTTATAAACGAGTGCACCTCCATTAATGATAGATTCTATAAAAACCTTAAACTGTTCAACATAACCAGTATAGGTTGGAAAAACATTAATATGGTCCCAAGCAATCCCACTAATCAATGCAATATTGGGTTGGTACAAATGAAATTTTGGTCTTGGATCAATAGCCGATGACAAGTACTCATCTCCTTCGAGAATCATAAAATCATTATCTGTGGTAAGGCGCACCATAACATCAAATCCCTCGAGTTGCGCCCCTACCATATAATCTACATCTTTACCGTGGTAATGCAACACATGTAGAATCATCGAGGTAATGGTAGTTTTACCGTGAGATCCTCCTATGACAACTCGGGTTTTATTTTTTGCATGTTCATACAAAAACTCGGGGTACGAATAAATTTTGAGACCCAATTGTTGTGCTCTTGCTAGTTCGGGGTTATCTGCCTTAGCATGCATTCCTAAAATTACCGCATCCACATCACTCGTTAATTTCTCGGGATGCCATCCAAATGTATTGGGTAGCAATCCATGCTTTTTTAAGCGAGTTTTTGAAGGCTCAAAAATAGTATCATCACTACCTGTTATAGTATCTCCTTTTAAATGTAAAGCAATTGCAAGATTATGCATTGCACTGCCGCCTATGGCGATAAAATGTATGCGCATGATATTAACTGTATTGAAAAAGTAAAGATACAATTAACGTTGGGTAATAAAACTTGAATTTATAAAATATTAAGAGCGCATAGCATCCATCATTTTTATTGCAAATAAAGCTTCAATATCTAAACATAATTTTAACATAAATACTATTTGTTAGTAGTAGCTTTATAGCATGTTAATTTTATAGGGATCAAACGCATAATTACGACCTCGATTGTACCTCTTATCATACATGGTATAACAATTGTATTAAAACCCAAAACTTAAAGTTTCAATAATGAAAAGATATATCATTCTAGCATTTATTATCTCAATCACTAACCTTATGGCTCAAGATTTTTATGTCACCGAATGGAACAAAGTTGCCGAATTTGAAAAAAAAGGGTTACCTAAATCTGCATCCGAGGTGGTAAATACCATTTATGATCAAGCCAAAAAAAATCAAAACACATCACAACTCATCAAAGCTTTACTGCATAAATCAAAATACTCACTCACTCTTGAAGAAAATGCACAGCTTAAAATAATACAAAGTTTCAAAAAAGAAATTGATCAAACTAATTCTCCAGAAAAACAGGTCCTTCAAAACATGTTAGCTAATCTTTATTGGCAATACTTTCAACAAAACCGATGGAAATTTTACAACCGAACGAAAACCGCTAGCAAACCTGACACTACCGATTTTAGAACATGGGACTTACAAACTTTATTTAATGAGGTTCATACTCTTTTTCAACGATCGCTTAAGAATCCCAAAATTTTACAAGAAACAGCTATTGAGACATTGGATGATATCTTAATTACTCAAACAAATTCAAAAAATTATCGTCCTACTATTTACGATTTACTAGCTCATCAAGCACTAGAATTTTATAAAACTTCAGAAACGAACATTACCAAACCTGCCTATGCGTTTAAGATCGATGATAAGGACTACTTAGCAGACTTCACTACCTTTAAAAATTTAAAATTAAAAAGTAAGGATTCAGTGTCCTTACAGTTGCATGCATTACAACTTTATCAAAATTTAATTCGTTTTCATGCAGAGGATAAGGATCCTGCTGCTCTTATAGATGTCACGATAGACCGTCTACTCTTTGTTAAGCAATACACTACAGTACCCAATGCCCAAACGATATTATTAGCTACTCTCAAAAAAGAACGGGAATATTTTAGAACAAATCCTTTATCCACCTTATATGCATATCAAATTGCTTTAATCTTACAAGAACAAGCCTCAACCTATGTACCTAGTGAGAATGAACTACATCAATTTAAATTAGAGGATGCTTTGGAAGTATGCAATGCTGCTATTGCCGAATTTCCTAAATCAAGAGGTGCCAAAAATTGTGCTGCTTTAAAATCAAGGATCCTAGCACCCCAACTGCAAGTAACAACCGAGACTACTATACCAGTGTTACAAACAAGTAGGGTCTTGGTTACATATAAAAATATTAAAGATTTACATTTTAAAGCGCTTCGTATTACTGCCGAGCAGTTACTTACTTTAGAAAAAAGCTATAAAATTGAAGAAAAAATTAATTTAATTAATGCACTACCATCACAAGTAACTTGGAAAGCTACCACCTGTAGTGATCGTGATTACCAAACCCATACTACCGAGGTTGTTGTTCCCGAGTTACCCCGAGGTAACTTTTTAATTATCGCATCTACCACCCCAAAAATATCCTTGTCATCATTGCTAGCTTATGGTGATTTACAAGTGACCAATCTGGCTATTGTAGAACACCATAGCCCAGATGCTGATTATTTTCAAGTAATAGATCGTATGAGTGGTTCACCTATCGAGAATGCAACCATACAATTAACAACCTCAAAAAACAGTGGTAATCGTACACCGCTTAATACATCCCTAACTACAGATACTAAGGGAATGGCAAAACTTCCTATAGATGGTAGCTACTATAATGTTGAGGTTATCGTTGTTTACAAGGAAGACACTGCCCGTTTTAAAGGATACTATATAAATCGCCGTCCTAACGCTGCTCCCTCAAGTTATAGACAAACCTTTACCACCTATCTTTTTACAGATCGTGGTATTTACAGACCAGGACAAACCGTTTTCTTTAAAGGAATACTGGTGTCCTCGCAACAAAACAATACAGCTACCGTAGTCGCTGCAAAAAAAGTAACAGCTACCCTACGTGATATTAACGGTCAAGAGTTGCAATCACTTAACTTTGAAACAAATGATTTTGGATCATTTCACGGTCAATTTGTGTTACCTGCTTCTGGTTTAACAGGCGTGTATATGATCCAGATGGACAGTCATCACAACACCTCTTTCGCAGTCGAAGCATATAAACGACCTAAATTTGAAACTCAATTTAACCCCGTTACCGAAACATATAATGTTAATGATACTGTCTCACTTAGCGGTACAGCTACCGCATATGCAGGGAGTTCTATAACCAATGCCAAGGTAGTGTATCGTGTGTATCGCAATGTAAATTATCCCTATTGGTATTATTGGTCGCGTCCGGCATACAGGAGCGAGGCGCAAGAAATTAAACATGGAGAAACCACTACAAATGCCAAGGGTGTTTACACCATAAACTTTCCCGCGATACCCGACACCAACATTGATAAAAACCAACAAGCTGTTTTTAACTATCAAGTCATTGCCGAGATTACCGATATTTCTGGAGAGACACGTGTAGCTACAACCACTGTAAATGTTGGTTATCATGCTATAGTGATGACCCTAGATAACAACAAACACGTACGTACAGATCAAAAAACAGACACCCTTAAGATCATTACCAAAAATCTAAATAACGAATATATTGCTACCACAGGAACCTTCACAATACATAAATTAATTGCACCTACACAACCATTGCGCAAACGTACTTGGTCGTCCCCAGATTGTAAGACACTGGATCAAGAGGCTTTTAAAAAATTATTTCCACATGATGCATATAACCAAGAGGATGATTACCATCAATGGAAAAACGGTGCGCAAGTTTTTAAAACCAACTTTGATACCCGTGAATCTGCAAACTCTATTAAAGGTGTTAAACCGATTATTCTTAGCAAGTTTTTAAATTGGAAAACTGGAACCTATCGCATTGAAGCATTTGTTAAGGATAAAAACAAACAAGACGTTAAAGCTATTTCTTATATCACCGTAGATGATCCCAAAGCTACAACCGTTGCAGATCAAAAATTATTTACTATTAGTTTGGACAAATCAATATATAAGATTGGAGACATTGCGCAATTGCGTATAGGATCTGCAGCCAACGATCTAAAAGTTACACTGATTGTCGAAAAAGACCGCAAAGTAGTCGATACACAAATCATCACCGTATCTAATGAGATTAAACGCATTACACTCCCCATAACTAAAGAAGATTTGGGAGGGTTTGCTATTACTTACAGTTATACAAAATTTAATGCTTTTGAGACTGGTAATCTTATGGTATCCGTACCCTATCCTGCATCCGATTTACAGATCAGCACAAAGACATTTCGTGACAAGTTGCAACCTGGGCAAGAAGAGACTTGGAGCTTCACTATAAAAGGTCCAAAAGGAGAAAAAGTTACTGCAGAGCTACTCGCTAGTTTGTACGATATGTCATTAGATCAGTTTAAGCCCCACCAATGGCAATTTTCGCCATATGTACGACCTACCTACTATCCAGTATATCGATTACAGTCAAGACAAAGTTTTGGAGTTTCTTCATTGAGAGTCCATCAACCCGATAGAGGACTGCAAGGATACCATACACAACAGTATGATCGATTAAACTGGTTTGGCTTATCGTTTGGCAATTATTATCCTCAAAATCGTATACTTCAGAAATCTGCGATGCCCATGAGGAAAAATGAAATCATGGCTGCGCCTAATAATCTGGTTGAAGAAGAAATGGCAGGAGATATCGCATCGCTCACAAATTCAGATACTACCGATACTACTCCCGACAACGATAAAAATATCCCTAACCAGGCGACCAAAGAACAAAAGGCAGTTAGTATGATTCGTGAGCACTTACAAGAAACCGCTTTTTTCTTTCCGCAACTAACAACAGATGCATCTGGTAATGTAAGTTTTTCATTTACTACACCAGAGGCCTTGACCCAATGGAAACTGCAATTACTAGCACACACCAAAGAGTTGCAATCTGCAGTCACATCATTGGAGACCGTGACTCAAAAAGAATTGATGGTACTCCCAAACCCACCGCGATTTTTACGCATAGGAGACACCATTCGTTTTGGAACCAAGATTGCCAATGTAAGTAACCAAACCCTTACTGGTACAGCAAAACTTCAACTAACTGATGCATTTACAAACCGTGAAATTAACAATGAACTTAGCTTACAAAATTCACAACAACCTTTTACCGTAGCCAAAGATGGTAATGCCGTTGTTTTCTGGGAACTTATAATTCCGCAGAATATACAAACGGTTCAATACACCATCACTGCAACTGCAGGAGATTTTAGTGATGGCGAGCAAAATGTAATACCCGTTCTCGATAATCGCATGCTAGTAACCGAGACGCTACCCATGTGGGTTCGTTCTGGGCAAACCAAAATTTTTACGCTAGATAAGCTTAAAAATAGTACCTCGACCACCTTATCACATCACAAGTTGAGCTTAGAGATGACCTCGAACCCTGCTTGGTATGCAGTACAGGCACTGCCATATCTTATGGAGTACCCTTATGAGTGTTCTGAGCAAACATTTTCTCGTTACTATGCCAATGCTTTGGCACAACACATAACCCAATCCAATCCCAGAATTGAACAAGTGTTTAAGCAATGGAAAACAAGCGATGCACTTATTAGTAATCTCGAAAAAAATCAAGAACTAAAATCACTAATCCTAGAAGAAACTCCGTGGGTGCGCGATGCAGCTAGTGAACGTGAACAAAAAAAACGTATCGCTTTATTGTTTGATGCCAATATGATGCGTCAATCTCTAGAAACATCCCTAAATAAATTGTTGCAAATGCAGCATCCATCGGGAGCCTTTCCTTGGTTCGAGGGCGGAAGAGCGAATCGTTATATCACGCAACATATTATTACTGGTTTTGGTCATTTACAACAACTAGGGGTTACGACTCCCTCTACTATATCTCAAACAATGCTGCAAAAAGCATTACAGTACCTTGATCAAGAATTTGTGAAAGAATACCAAGAATTGAAGAGGTATACAAAAGAAGATAAAGAAGCCATGGCAAAAAATCATCTTAGCTATACTCAAATTCACTATTTATATATGCGTAGCTTCTTTAAGGATTCTAAACCCTCACGTACAGTAACCGAAGCTACCTCATACTATATGGCACAGGCACAAAAATATTGGTTAGATCAAAATCTTTATGCCCAAGGTATGTTGGCATTGATAACGCATCGTGCCCAGCAATCTGCTACCGCCAAAGCTATTATAAAATCACTTGATGAGCGCAGTATTAAAAGTGATGAATTAGGAATGTATTGGAAATCAAACACCTCTAGCTGGTATTGGTACCAAGCACCTATCGAAACACAAGCTCTGTTGATTGAAGCATTTGCCGAAATTACTGAAGAACCTAAGCGTACCGAGTATCTCGATAATCTTAAAATCTGGTTACTTAAACACAAACAAACTAACCGCTGGGCAACTACAAAGGCAACCACGCAGGCAATTTATGCTTTGCTGTTACAGGGGTCTGATTGGTTATCCATTACCGAGACTGTGGCCGTAAAAGTTGGCAGTCAAACAATCGATCCGAGTACGCTAGAAGCAACCAAAATCGAAGCTGGTACTGGGTACTTTAAAACTACGTGGAGCGGTAAAGAGATCACGCCCCAGCAAGGCAATGTTACTATTACCAAAAAAGAAAAAGGGATCGCGTGGGGCGCTTTGTACTGGCAATATTTTGAAGATCTCGATAAAATCACTACTGCAGAAACACCGTTAAAACTTAAAAAATCTTTATATCTAAAAAAGAATACAGATACGGGCGAGCAAATCACTCAAATAGATCAAAATACCAACTTACAACTAGGAGATTTGGTACGCGTACGTATCGAGTTGCGCACAGACCGGGATATGGAGTTTGTACATATGAAAGATATGCGAGCGTCGGGATTAGAGCCCGTTAATGTGCTATCTTCCTATAAATATCAGGATGGTTTGGGGTATTATGAAAGTACCAAAGATGCTGCTACTAATTTCTTTTTTGACTATTTACGTAAAGGAGTGTATGTGTTTGAATATGATGTTCGTGTAAACAATGAAGGCTATTTTTCTAATGGAATCACAACCATTCAAAGTATGTATGCTCCCGAGTTTAGTAGTCATTCTGAAGGAATTCGTATACAAATTGGTGAGTAATTATTTGAATAGGCACTAGGCATAAGCAACAAGCCAAAAGTTTTTGAAAGAAGTGATTTGTCACCTCGAGCGGAGTCGAGAGGTTGTTTAAAATCAAGGTATGTAGGTCTCGACTCCGCTCGACCTGACATCAGTTTTACTATTCAAAATGATATACTTAGCAATAATTTTGCCTGCAATTGTAGACATTATAGTTAAATACCCCCATTTTACATAGTTCAAGCATTATTCATTTTCTTTGCTTGTCCAAAGAAAACGAACCAAAAGAAAAGACACTTTTTTCAAGGTATTTTTGTCTTCGACAAAACCAGATTTTGTTTACTAAAATCTTTCCAAGGCTTCAAGATTTTTTAACGTAAACTAAATCTTATACTGGTGAAAAAAGATTAGTAAAAAACTAATGACTTTTGGCTATTCACTATTGTCTAAATCAATAAAAACTTCTCACCCATCTTAAGGGGAGGTGACTATAGGCGGAGGGAGTGGTGTGTAAAATACTTTGCAATAATTTTACCTGCAATTGTAGACACTATAGTTAAATACCTCCATTTTACATAGTTCAAGCATCATTCATTTTCTTTGCTTGTCCAAAGAAAACGAACCAAAAGAAAAGACACTTTTTTCAAGGTATTTTTGTCTCCGACAAAACCAGATTTTGTTTACTAAAATCTTTCCAAGGCTTCAAGATTTTTTAGCATAACCCAAATCTTATACTGGTGAAAAAAAATTAGTGAAAAAGTTTAATAAGAAACTAGTGACTATTGGCTCGTGCCTACTAACTAGTGAATCATTTGCAACATCTAATCGGGCAAGCCGTATTTAAAGCTATAACTCCATATACATATGACAGCTAAAACTACCTCATGGATTAGTAGAAATTACAAATGGATACTGCCTGTAGGCTTTATTCTTTTACTTCTCGCTTTCTTTTTAAGCATGACTGGTGATGCTACTCTACGTGTAGGATCAGTAGTGGCAAACCCTTCTCTTGTTAATAATGCAATTCAACAGGCTAATGGTAACAATGCTGTTACTGCCGAGTACGGTAACCTATCCCCAACCAATTCTCTAGCTATTATAGAGGGTGAAGTGATATATAGTAACGATAATAAAACGGTTGATATTTCTCTTTGGGTACAGGGCAGTAAACGCAGGGGTAAATTAGATTTAACCGCAGATTATAAAAATGATACTTGGCACTATCGCATGATCCGTATGCGAGACAAAAAAACTCGGGAGTTATTAATGGTGTTAGAGTAAAATAATAGGCACTAGGCATAAGCATCAAGCCAAAAGTTTTTGAAAGAAATACCTTGTCACTTTGAGCGGAGTCGAGAGGTTGTTTGAAATCACAGTATGTAGGTCTCGACTCCGCTCGACCTGACATCAGTTTTACTATTCAAAATGATATACTTAGCAATAATTTTGCCTGCAATTGTAGACATTATAGTTAAATACCCCCATTTTACATAGTTCAAGCATTATTCATTTTCTTTGCTTGTCCAAAGAAAACGAACCAAAAGAAAAGACACTTTTTTCAAGGTATTTTTGTCTTCGACAAAACCAGATTTTGTTTACTAAAATCTTTCCAAGGCTTCAAGATTTTTTAACGTAAACTAAATCTTATACTGGTGAAAAAAGATTAGTAAAAAACTAATGACTAGTGCCTATTCACTATTGCCTAAATCAATAAAAACTTCTCACCCATCTTAAGGGGAGGTGACTATAGGCGGAGGGAGTGGTGTGTAAAATACTTTGCAATAATTTTACCTGCAATTGTAGACACTATAGTTAAATACCTCCATTTTACATAGTTCAAGCATCATTCATTTTCTTTGCTTGTCCAAAGAAAACGAACCAAAAGAATAGACACTTTTTTCAAGGTATCTTTGTCTTCGACAAAACCAGATTTTGTTTACTAAAATCTTTCCAAGGGTTCAAGATTTTTTAACATAACCCAAATCTTATACTGGTGAAAAAAGATTAGTAAAAAACTAATGACTTTTGGCCAAGCACTTCTGGCTAATCAGGAAAACTAGTGGCTAAAGAAAATAACTCCTCTGCATAACTTAGCATAACTTACCCCCTCACACCATGGGGTCACCCCCCTATCAGCACCCCCCCTTACCCCTCGCGGAAGTAGTTCGATGGATGGTTGTAAGGGGTATAAGGGGTAATCACTGGGGTCTCACCCCTTTATAAAAGCCCTTTAACCCAGATTTGATCCCCTATAGGTGGTGGTTAGCGGTACTATAGCCCTTTGGATAAGGGGTATAGGCCATAAAAGGTGGCCTCGAAGTACTTTAACTATGCATCGAAGCTATGGGGTAAGAAATCTTAAGGGTTACAAATACCTTTACAAGATATAAAACACTTTGTATAGCGATTGATTTAAGTGATATAAGCCCTAAAATCATGCCTACCTATCTAAATCATATGGGTTTTGGACTCTTACAAATGTCTTCTGACTACTGTTGCTATCCATGGAAGGATCCTATCATGGAGTAATAACTATTTTTTTACTATATAGAAGTATTATTTTAGTTGGTGGAAGGGGTAATATTTAAGCCATACTTCATAAAAGGGGTATAAAATCTTCTATATATACCCAACTATTTTGGATGATGATTTACTCCAATTTCTACAAATGAACTTCAAAAGTTCTCTCAACATCAAATACAGGAATATAAAGCAAAAAATTATGGTCAAATGGAGCTGGACCTGCTAAAATAGTATATTGTCTTTCTTTTTTTAACTTTTTTAGATTCTCTAAGGGAAGAAGTTGCTTAAACTCATCCAAAGTAATATCCTTTTTATTCTTGAATATATCGTAGTTCTTTTTGTAAATCCCCATCCTACTAGAAGCAAAGGATTGTACATCTTTATATTTCTTATTTTTTTTCTTTAATTCTTCTAATTCAAATAACGGATATGATCTAAATTCTTTCTTCCCATTTTTGGACAAATTGATAATATCTATGTCAATATCACTATCAATCCCCTCTGTAATTACTTTTTCAAGAACAATCTTATTATCGAATACGTCAATTAATACATATTCATCTGCTCCTAATTTAAATTTTTCTCCAATATTAGCTTTGGATAATCTTATGACTTCATAATCGGTAAGAAAGGAAAATTTATACTGTGCTTTTCCTTTAAATACCATTGTAGAATCAATATCCGATAGAATTTGACTTTGCTTATTTAACGTTCTATAATTATAATTAATTTCCTTTCCATTGATGTTAGAGTAATTGAAACCACCTCCAAAAGAAGTGCCTCCACCTATCGTTTGAACTTTAATAGTATCTTGGTCACCGGTCAAAATCTCTGTATTGGTTAATTCAACTTCCATGTTACCGTAGTCCTCGCCAAACTCACCTATACTAGGAAATTCGGATTCTAAAATAAGATTATATCCAAATGATCCTTTTTCAACTTTTATAGAAGCATTTTTCACAACAGAATCTAAAGCCATGAACATAGAGTCTTGAGGAATGGAATTTTTTTTAAATCTCTCGTTGTAATCAAATGTCTTCTGTTTATAAGCATAGACTGGCGTCTCGAACAGACCTTTGTTAATCTCATAAGAAAATTGATAAATCATTTCCAGCTGTTCTGTAGTGGGAGTTTCTTGAGAAAAACTTAGGTTATAAAATAAAACGAATGACATCAGAAAAATAGTACTTTTCATAATCGTAACATATTACTTAAAACAAAACAATAATATAATTTAGCCAATCTACAAAGATAATTTAAAAGCATCACCCCAATCCATATTCTTGTTCTTAAAATACTAGTGGCTGTCATATTATCGCATCAACACTCCTCTAAACAAATCACCCCGAACACAGCTATGCATTCGGGGTGGTGATTTTATATATTAAGTAACTTCTTATTCTACGTCAGCAGTGTTTAACATGGTCCACAAGGTATCTTTCAATTCTTGGAGTCCTTGTTGTGCTACAGAAGAGATAAACAAATACGGTACTTTTAAATTTTTATCTAGTTCTGCTTTCATTTCGGCTTTTAGCTCCTCATCCAACATATCACTTTTAGAAATAGCTACCAAACGTTCTTTATCCAGTAACTCGGGATTGTAACGACGTAGTTCATCTAACAAGATTTCATATTGCTTAGTAATATCCGGTGCATCTGCAGGGACTAAAAATAACAAGGTCGAGTTACGTTCAATATGACGTAAGAATCGATGTCCGATCCCCTTACCTTCTGCGGCACCCTCAATTATACCAGGAATATCAGCCATCACGAAGGTTTGATAATCGCGGTATTGGACGATTCCTAGGTTGGGTTTTAGCGTTGTAAATTCATAATCAGCGATCTTTGGCTTGGCAGATGTTACGACTGATAGTAGTGTGGATTTACCAGCGTTTGGAAAGCCTACCAATCCTACATCGGCAAGAATTTTTAATTCTAAGGTTATATCCAGCTCCTCTCCATCGACTCCGGGTTGTGCATATCGTGGGGTTTGGTTTGTCGAACTCTTAAAATGCCAGTTACCACGTCCCCCCATTCCGCCTTTGGCGATAATGTATTCTTGTCCTTCTTCGGTAATTTCAAAAATAATTTCTTGCGTTTCGGTATCTCTAATAACCGTTCCCAAGGGCACATCTACGTATACATCTTCACCGTCGGCACCCGTACTACGACCTTTGCTACCATGGGCTCCATGACCTGCTTTAAAGTGACGCTTAAATTTGAGGTGAAATAGGGTCCACATATTTGGATTGGCTCGTAGGATTACGTGTCCTCCACGACCTCCATCTCCCCCATCGGGTCCTCCTTTGGTAATATATTTTTCACGATGCAAATGCACCGATCCTTTCCCTCCTTTACCCGAGGAGGCGTGTAACTTTACGTAGTCAACAAAATTCCCTTCAGTCATAATTCAATACTTAACACTAGTCTTATAGCTAGTTACTGGTACAAAATACCAAAAAACGCAACATTTATTGTTGCCATACATGGATTAGAGCTGATCAATTACGTCGCTTAACCGCGTAGTAATTTGATCTATTGCTCCAACACCATCAACTCCATAATATTTTTCCTGCTTTTGATAAAAATTCTTCAAAATAGCTGTCTCATCATAATAAACTTTGATACGGTTACGAATCACGTTTTCATCGGCATCATCGGGTCGGCCCGAAGTTTTACCACGTTCCAAAAGGCGTTGCACTAATACCTCATCGTCTACCTCGAGCGCAACCATAGCACTAACCTCGGTATTTTTTGAGGCTAAAAGTGTTGCAAGCGCTTCTGCCTGTGCCTCGGTTCTAGGAAATCCATCAAAAATAAATCCTTGAGCCTCTGGATTCTTATCAACTTCGGCATTCAACATTTTAATGGTAACCTCATCCGGTACTAATTGACCTTTGTCCATATAGGATTTGGCCAGCGTACCCAAATCGGTAGCATTTTTAATGTTGTATCTAAAAACATCACCTGTAGAGATGTGTTTAAGATTATATTTTTCTTTCAAAACTTCTGCTTGTGTTCCTTTACCTGCACCCGGAGGGCCGAATAACACCAAATTGATCATGTGGTTTGATTTTAATTGATATACTTGCGTTAGGTTACGTCCTAACCCGTTATAGTCAAGTCCGTATCCTACAATAAAACGGTTCGGTATTTCGAATCCGATATAATTTAATGTAATCTCTTTTTTGTACACCTCTGGTTTATAAAATAGAGTAGCGATGGCAATAGAGGCACTGCCTTTGGATTCAAGGATTCGAAGCAGCTCTTCTATCGTATTACCGGTATCTACGATATCCTCTAGTACAACTATGTTTCTACCTTGTATCTCTTCATCTAACCCAATAAGTTCACGCACATTCTCGGTAGTTTGTGTACCAGCATACGAAGCTAATTTTACAAAACTTACTTCACAATCATAAGTAAAGCGTTTTAAAACTTCAGATACAAACATAAAACAACCATTTAAAACACCTATAAACAAAGGATTATCATCTTTATAATCCTCATTTAACTGTGCAGCAATCCTGTCGATAGCAGTAGCTATGCGCTGTTCACTAAGGTAGGGCGTAAAATATAAGTCGTGCAATTTGATCATAAGGATCAGGCTGTTTTTTTACTAAAGGCGCAAAGATAGTGATTCCTTGGTATACTTCTCAAACAAACACAATTGCATTTAGCGTGTAAATTGATGGTTAGTATTCTTTAAAAAATTATTTTTGCTCTCTTAAAGCGATAAATCAACAATAGAATTATGGTAAATTATTTCTCTTCTAATTTTAAATTGGGAATTCTCGGAGGTGGACAATTAGGAAAAATGATGCTTTATGAAACCCGTAAATTTGACATTCAGACCTCTGTAATGGATACTAACCCACAGGCACCAGGTCGTCTTGCTTGCGATCATTTTGTGGTAGGTGATTTAATGGACTTTGATACTGTGTATGATTTTGGTAAAAAAGTAGACGTCCTTACTTTTGAGATTGAAAGTGTTAATGTAGATGCCTTGGAAGCATTAGAAAAAGAAGGTATACTTGTGTATCCCTCTGCCCATACACTTCGCAACATACAAAACAAAGGCACTCAAAAACAACTTTATGCAGATCGCGGTATCCCTACAGCCGATTTTTCGGTTTTTGCAACCAAAGATGAGTTATTAGCTAGCTGTAAGCAACAGCTAATAAACTATCCTTTTGTCTGGAAGAGCACACAAGGAGGTTATGATGGCAAAGGTGTAGCTATTATCAAAAGTGAAGCAGATCTAGCAAAAATACCGGCAACCGAATGTATTGCTGAAGCGTTGGTTCCTTTTAAAAACGAATTGGCAGTGATTGTTGCACGTAATGTACAGGGAGAAATAAAAACCTATCCTGTGGTAGAAATGGAATTTCACCCCGAAGCTAATCAGGTAGAATATGTGCTGTGTCCTGCACGTATCTCTGAGACACTAGCAAAAAAAGCTACCGATATTGCCATACAGACTTCCAAAGCGTTTGATCATGTGGGTATACTGGCTGTAGAACTTTTTTTGACCCAAACTGATGAAATTTTGGTCAACGAAGTTGCTCCAAGACCTCACAATAGTGGACACTACAGTATCGAAGCTAGTTTTACCAATCAGTTTGAGCAACACCTACGCTGCATTCTAGATTTACCACTGGGTGCTACAGATAGTAAGCTCGCTGGTATTATGGTTAATCTAACAGGTGCCGAAGGTTTTACAGGCCCTGTTGCCTACGAACATATTGATGAGATTATGACGTTACGAGGTGTCACACCTCATATTTATGGAAAAAAAGAGACGAGACCTTTTAGAAAAATGGGACACGTAACTATCGTACATGAAGATATGAATCTCGCTCGCCAATTAGCCGAAAAAGTCAAAAGTACTCTGCGAGTAATTAGCAAATAATAAGATATAAAGACACACTAACACAACAAAAACAAACACATGAGTAAAGTAGCAGTAATTATGGGAAGTACCAGTGATATGCCCATAATGCAAAAGGCGATTGATATATTAAAAGGTTTTGATATCGAAGTAGAAGTTGATATTGTATCGGCACATCGAACTCCCGAAAAATTATTTGATTATGGTAAGAATGCCCATACACGTGGTATTAAGGTGATTATTGCTGGAGCCGGTGGTGCAGCACATTTGCCAGGAATGATCGCATCTCTCTCGCCACTACCCGTAATCGGTGTTCCTGTTAAATCAAGTAATTCTATCGACGGGTGGGATTCTGTGTTATCTATTTTACAAATGCCTGGTGGTGTGCCCGTTGCTACCGTAGCCCTAGATGGAGCAATGAATGCTGGTATATTGGCCGCACAAATTATTGGGACCTCTGATTCTTGCGTTTTGGATAGAGTCTTAGTATATAAAGAAGGCTTAAAGGCAAAAGTAATTAAAGGAGCAGAAGACATCCACAAAAAATAATAGTAGGTTTTTTTAAAAAAAACAGTTACCCAAGATGGGTTTACTATCAAAAAAGAAAGAGCTGCCGGGAGGCAGCTCATTTCATTTAGACCTTACAATAGAATATAACAATATTTATTAACCAACTTAAATATATTACACAAAAAAAATTCATTGTAAGGCCCTACTCTTAAAACCTATATTAAAGGTAAAACCTTACTTTGGTTACGGCACTATAATAGAGCACTTTTTTTTCAACTTTTCGACGAACTACACAGTTTTTTAAGATTTTATAAGATCAATACTACATTTTTTGCTCTCGCGAAGACTATTTGTACAACCAAAAAAACTTTTTTCATCAAAAAGTATAAAGACGACTTATATAAATTGTAGAAAAGGTGTTAGATAATGTAGCTTTTGTAAAGAGCTTAAAAAAGAAAGAGCTGCCGGGAGGCAGCTCATTTCATTTAGACCTTACGATAGAATATAACAATATTTATTAACCAACTTAAATATATTACACAAAAATTCATTGTAAGGTCCTACTCTTAAAACCTATAACAAAGGTAAAACCTTACTTTCATTACGGCACTATAATACTTGATTTTTTTTCAACTTTTCGACGAACTACACAATTTACAACATAACGAATATCATAATTACCTATAAAACAGCACGTTAATTATTTTACTAGTATTCGTATCCAAAAATATTATTTAATGTATATACACAAAGTGACTATTATATTAACGTTTAGTAATAACTATTCTAAGGTTAGGATATATACAGTAGTAATCTTATTTGATATGGATCGCTGTAATGCAGTTATCTTTTAGTTGAGATAACGTTATTTTTATGAATTTACAAAAGTTTACAAGATACAAATCGATAGTGTATTAATTGAGTTAAATCAGGAATCGAATTATACTTACCTATGTCTACAGCTCAATAGTAAATTTACATTGACAGGATTGAATGAAGATGAAGAACATAATGCCTGTGCGGCTTTTACAAGCGTAGTTAGCCATGTTGCACTAATTTTAAGCTATTAAGTTTAACTATGATACGGTTTGATTAGCTTTTTGGGAATACAATTATACATTTTGTTTGCATAGGGAAAGTTTAAAATTGGCTTGATTTATTAGTATTATAAATCTGTAAAACAGTGGTCTATTTTTTATACCATAAATCTAGACGAGTACCAATTAAAAACAGAAAGAGCTACCGGGAGGTAGCTCATTTCATTTAGACCTTACAATAGAATATAACAATATTTATTAACCAACTTAAATATATTACACAAAAATTCACTGTAAGGTCCTACTCTTAAAACCTATAACAAAGGTAAAACCTTACTTTCATTACGGCACTATAATACTTTACTTTTTTTTAAAAATAAGTCAATTTTTCGATGAAAAGCAATTTTTACCGATATAATACACAAAAACATGTAAGAATTAATAGGTTAAAAACATTTTATAGCGAAAAACAACTTTTAACAAAGAAAAAAGAGCTACTATAATAGTAGCTCTTTCAAAAATTGTGATCTTTACCAACTAAAAAGATTAATGTTCATACCCCCTTGGTTATTAATTAAAATCTTTGTGATAAGATCAACACGTATAAACCTGGGATAAATTTATAGAACTATTAGATTAAGATGATTTTCGTCGTAAATTTAAAAACCCGATTACCGTTAAAGCGCATAATTAATCGACAAAATGCAAAACAACACTTGTTATGATAAAAAATCCGTTACTTCAATCATTTGATACAGCTCCTTTTTCAAAAATACAACCTTCTCATTTCACCCCAGCGATTAAAGAAGGGATAAAACAAACGCGCTCTGCTATAAATGAGATCGTATCACAAACCTCATCTCCTTCTTTTGAAAACACTATTGCTCAATTAGATTATAGCGGACAGTCGTTAGATAGGATAACGAGTATATTTTTTAATCTCAACAGTGCCGAGACCAATGATGCAATTCAAGAAATTGCGCAAGAGGTAGCACCTATGCTTTCAGAGTTACGTAACGATATTCAACTCAATGAAGAGTTATTTCAAAGAGTGCAAACTGTTTTTAATAATAGAACTAAAGAAACTCTTACTGAGGAACAAAAAACATTACTAGAAAAAACGTATAAATCATTTTCTCGTAATGGTGCTAATTTGGACAAAGAAAGTAAATTAAAGTTACGAGAGATTGATACAGAACTGTCCAAACTTAGCTTGACTTTTGGTGAAAATGTTTTGGCTGAAACAAATGATTTTGAATTAGTAATCACCGATGAAAATGATTTGTCGGGGCTTCCAGAGGGTGCCAAAGAGGCGGCTAAAGCTTTAGCTGATTCTAAAAATAAAGAAGGATGGCTCATAACGCTGGATTATCCTAGTTATATTCCCTTTATGACCTATGCAAATAATCGTGAATTACGCAAAAAACTCGCCTTAGCTTTTGGTGCTCGCGCCTTTAGAAACAACGATCATGATAACCAACAAAATGTCTTACGTATAGCAACATTGCGATATGAACGTGCACAATTACTGGGCTATGCATCACACGCACATTTTGTTCTCGAAGAACGCATGGCACAAACACCAGAGAAAGTTTTTGACTTTTTAAATGAAATCGCAGTCAAAGCAAAGCCTGCTGCAAAAAAAGAATTCGAAACCTTAGAGAAATTTGCAAAAGAACTTGATAATATTGACCAACTTCAAAAATGGGATGGGCCCTATTATTCAGAAAAATTAAAACAAAAATTATTTGATCTGGATGATGAAAAATTAAAACCTTATTTTGAATTGGAAACTGTGATTAATGGTGCTTTTACAATTGCTACGAAGCTTTTTGAGCTTCATTTTAAAGAGAACAAAACCGTTGACACCTACCATGAAGAAGTACTTACCTATGATATTACCGATAAAAATGGAAATTTTATAGCCCTATTATATGCAGATTTTCATCCTAGAACTGGTAAACGCAATGGAGCTTGGATGACCTCATACAAATCACAACTAGTCAAAGATGGAATCAATGAAAGACCCCACGTTTCAATTGTTTGCAATTTCACTAAACCTACGCCCAGCAAACCTTCATTGCTTACATTCAATGAAGTAACAACCTTATTTCACGAATTTGGACATGCATTACATGGGATTCTAGCAAACACAACTTATCCAGGACTATCGGGAACAAATGTTTTCTGGGACTTTGTAGAATTACCTAGTCAAATACTCGAGAACTGGTGTTACGAAGAGGAAGCACTTGCTTTATTTGCCAAACATTATAAAACGGGAGAAACAATCCCTATGACCTTAGTAAAAAAAATTAAGGATTCTGCAACTTTTTTAGAAGGAATGGCAACCCTAAGACAATTAAGTTTTGGTTTGCTAGATATGTCTTGGCACGCAGCAGATCCGAGATCTATAACTGATGTGAAAAAACACGAGATTGCTGTTTTTTCTGAAACATCGCTCTACCCAGATGTCATGTCTAATTGTATGAGTACAGCTTTTTCTCATATCTTTCAAGGCGGGTACTCTGCAGGGTACTACTCGTATAAGTGGGCAGAGGTATTGGATGCAGATGCTTTTGAGTATTTTAAAGAACATGGCATTTTTGATTCTAAAATCGCTTCAAAATTTAAGGAGTTCATTTTATCCAAAGGTGGAACAGAAAATCCTATGGTTCTCTATAAAAAATTTAGAGGACAAGAACCAAACCCCGAAGCTCTTTTGCGTCGAGCAGGTCTCATATAATAGAAAAGTGAGCTTGATAACAACAGTAGATTGTGGTTATCAAGCTCACCTTCTTTGATAGTGAACTTCGTTAAGACATTTATTTTTTCACAAATTGCTTTGTATAATTATTCGTACCATCAAATAGCGATACAAAATAGGTTCCAGACGACAAACCGTTCATATCAATCTGAGTGACTTTGGAGCGAGTTCGAACTTCTTTTATGACGTTCCCCGACGCATCATAGATCAACGCAGTAAACTGTGTTTTTTGAACTTTGACTAACGTTATATTTAAGTAATCAGAACCTACTGGATTAGGAGATAATGTAAATACTTTGTCCGCATTTTTATTGCCCGCAGTAGCAACTGTTGTACATGTTCCCTGTACTATCCAGCCAGAAGCCTGTTTTGTATATATTTTACCCTCTAGGCTCATTTGGTCTCCTATAGTGTAGGCAGCTTTTGAAGAAAATGATTGTACCTCATCACATCTTAAAGAAGATACAGCATTTGAAGAAGATGAAATCTGGATATTATCTATAGCAATATCCCCTTGCCAACTAGACCCAGTAACAGCATTAAGCCTAAGATTCAAACTACCTCCAGCATAAGCAGAAAGATTAACATTTGCTACATTCCAAGCATTTCCTTGAGATCCAGTTCTACTAAATATTGAAGTCCATGATGCCCCGTTATTAGAACTTGCTTCTATATTTAAAGAACCAACAGCATTACCCACCATATGATAGGAGAAGCTAAGAGAAGCTCCAGAGGTAGTGCTAAGATCAAAACAAGGCGAATTTAAGATAGCTCTTTTATTAGGGAAACCAGTACCGTTTCCTGATGCTTCAACATACAAATAATAGCTACCTTGCGCCGCAGAGCTAGGTCCTGTTCCTGTAGATGGTGTTCCATTGGCATCAATGGTCCAGTTTAAATTATCACTTGTGGATTGTGTCCAATCACCCAAACTATTTTCAAAACTCTGCGCATATGGAAAAGAGGTTATAGCATTGGTACAGTTGTTCGATCCTCCCGAGGACACATCATTTGAAATTTCAATAAGGTATTCTAAGGCAAGTTTAGCAAATTTTGCCGCATGGGTTGCATTCGCCGTTGGTGAACGATCAAATGTATCATTGGTTGTATGTATATAAGGATTACTTTGAGAGAAGGTCGCTTCAAATGGAAAAGCAACTTCATATCCTTGTTGTGCCCAACTATAATGGTCAGAACAACCATAATTACAGATCGTGGTTCCATACGTAAATTGATGTGCTCCCGAAGTGTTATAATAATCCATCAATTCGATAAGAAAATTATTTAAGCTAGACGAGTTATATGAATCTGTAGACACATAAACATCTCTTGACGAACCTCTATAATTGGTCATATCCAGTTGTAAATAACTTACTACATCCACATTTCTTCGCTTGTAGTCCTCAGCTATTTCTTTAGAACCACGTAGACCTACCTCTTCGGCAGCAAATGCCATAAATTCTACCGTTCTCTTTGGTCGGTAATTCATTGCAAATAATACTCTAGCAGCTTCTGTAATTGTTGCTATACCAGACGCATTATCATCTGCTCCAGGAGCATTATTGTTATTACCTCTAGCGGTAGAATCTATGTGTCCTCCAACAATCACAAAACTATCTGGTTCTTCGGTACCCGTAATTGTCATAACTACAGATGGCATAGCCGTACTATTATGGTTTACGATTCTCACAGAAACATCTGACCGGTTTCCAGCAAGATTTTCCCATTTAGTTTTTAAATCTAACACCGCTTGACGCGCACTATTGGTTGTGTGGTAGCGTGTACCATAACTTTCAAGTTCCTGAATTTGATTGGCAATATTTATATTATTTACCAAGCCTAAACTTTGATTCACCAAAGTTTGCTGTGTGATCTCAAAAGAAGCTGCAACACGCTGTAATTGATTAACTTTCATTTTATCTAAAGAGGCAATAGCTGATTTTTCTGAAGACTCATATATAAAGCCAGGTCCATGAGCGAGTACCTTTTCATGTAAAAACTCTGCAGCATCATTAGTGAGTTTTACGGCACTAAATCCATTGGCAGAGGTAATTACTTTGATCATCTCTGGATGTTGCTCTTGAAGTTCGTTGGCATCAACTGTTTGAATCGTAGCATAAAACATAGATGATTCTTGTTGTGCATTACTGTTTGAAAAAAATGTCAAAGCAATAAACAATGACAGAAAAGTTTTGGTTATTTTCATGTTAAAAGAGTTTGTGTTATACGATCACTAACTTACACAAAATCGCTGTTTTATCACGATGGGTATCCCACAAAATAATAACTGCATAATCCCCAGAATAAACTTTCAGCTACGATTGAAACATTAGTGATTTTACTTATATTTACCTATGGATTTTACAGAAGCAAAAGAACAACTTCTTCAAACCTGGGGAGTGTTAGGAGATTCTTGGGGTATTAATAAAACAACTGCACAAATACATGCATTACTTTTTATATCACCAAAACCTTTGAGTATGGAAGAAATTATGGAGCAGTTAAAAATTTCACGTGGGAGTACAAGCACGAATTTAAAAGCTCTAATAAACTGGGGAATAATTTATAAAGAAAACCAGATGGGTGAACGTAAGGAATATTTTATCGCCGAAAAAGATGTATATGCGTTGGCTAGACAAATAGCTAATGAGCGAAGTAAAAGAGAAATAAAACCAGCTCTCGCTACTTTAAATGAAATTTCTCAAATAAAAAAAGACGGCACATCTGAAACAAGAGAATTTATAAAACAGACACAAGCCCTGCTTACCATAACAAAGGATATAGATAAATTGTTTAATCTTATAGGCACTCAGGAGCATACTCGAATTCAAAAAATGCTATTGCAATGGCTTGCCAATACAAAATGATCGTCTCCTATAAACATTTGTTAACAGATTCTTAATACTTTGATTCTTTTGATCCCTTCGAAGATTTTATCCTATTTTTGAAATCTAGCTTTTTAAATATGCCCACAAACTCAATAGACCCAAATACATGGGTAGATAAGTACAGTACTTACTTATACAACTACACCATCGTTCGTGTAGCCAGTAGAGAAATTGCTCAAGATCTTGTACAAGAAACTTTTTTTGCTGGTCTTAAGTCTATGAAAAATTTTAAAGGAGAAGCGAGCGAGAAAACATGGTTAATTGCTATTTTAAAAAGAAAAATAATCGATTATTATCGTAAAAGTAATAGTAAAAAAGGAAGAGCAGAAATACGTATATCTCCTAGTGGAGATACCGATACTGGTGGAGACTGGCTAGAAGAAAAGGTAGCCGATCCTTTTGAATCAAACGTAGAAAACCAAATTGAAAATAGCGAACTGGGCAAAGCAATTTATGAATGCTTGGATAAGCTCCCAGAAAAACAAGCAGATATTTTTAGGCTTAAAACTATCGAAGGATTTGAGACCGAAGCTATTTGTAATGAATACGGTATTACAGCGTCTAACCTATGGGTTATCATACACAGAGCTCGTACAGCGATGGCTTCATGTTTAGAAAACAATTGGTTTAAATAGTTATTATGAGTAAAAAGAAAAAAATTTTTGTTAGTTGCAACGAAGCTGCACTTTGCTGCGATAAAACTCAATATAAAGAAGCGTCATTAATAGAAAAAATTCAACTTAATATCCATTTAATTTTTTGTAAGGCTTGTCGCTCATACTCTTCACGCAATGCGAAACTCACACGATTCTTAAAAAGATTTCAAATAGAAGAGCTTTCCGAAGGAGATAAAAGATTAATGAAAAAAAATTTGAAAGAGCGAATTCACGAGTCATAAAAACTTCTTTTCATCTTGCTTTGAGATAACATTTATGTCTGATTTAAAACCAAATAAAAAAGCAACCAAAACAACGGCACACTTTCTACCCAAAAAGAACAATAATAAAGGGACTGTTTTCTTCTTGTATTCCATAAAAAAAATAAGATCACTATAGTTATCAATAAGGTACTATACATCTCATGTAGTTGAATATTTGATTTTAAAAGTGTTAACAACAAAAATAAAATCATAAGTATACTTCCAAAAATTTTGGTATTGGTTATACCTACCAATTGAGGTACTGTCTGCAAAGAAATATCGTCATATTGAAGATCTCTTATTTCAAACGGAAGCATTATGACTATAATTAACAAAAAGCGTTGTAGTGTTTCTACCCATCCTAAAAAAGAAAAACTCTTCTCTGCCATTTCTATAGGAATAATAACGGTAGTTATTGACCAAACCAAAGCGATAATATAAATCTTGACTCTTGCAATATTTCTTAAACTTTTCCCTTTCGGAAAAATAGGTAACACATATAGCCCTGTCAACAAAATGACTGGAATCATAAAAAGTAATGTATGTACATTAATATAAAACATACTTCCTACAAAAGAACCTATTGCTAATGCAGTAAAAATTTGAATAGCTCTCATCGATTTGGTCAGACGTTGATGATAGAGATTAGAAACACTCGCATATTTAACCACATTATAGCCTGTAATAGCCCCCGAGAATATAAATAGTAAAAGCGTAGTATCCCATGGTAATCCAAACTTGAGTTGAGTTAAAATAACTAACGAACAAGTGGCAATAGCAACATGAATGCTACTATTAATATAGAATCTGAAAATAACCTGTAATTGCTTCACATTGCAAATTAAACGATCTCTGTTAATAACCCACATTTTTGGTTGAAAACTTACACTTTGTATTTATAAAAGAATCTAAATTTTCTTAATTAAATATGTACTTTTGCCGACTCAAACACAACTGTTTTTAGCGTATGAAAACTGATTCATTCAAACTTCGCCACATTGGCCCTTCCGAAAAGGATTTACAAGACATGTTACACACTGTTAAAGCTGAATGTATTGATCAGCTAATTTACGAAACAGTTCCAGATGATATCTTATTAAAAAAACCACTTCAACTAGATGAGGCTTTAAGCGAACAGGAATATGCTGCTCATCTTTTAGAACTAGCTGCAAAAAATAGTGTTTTTAAAACCTATATTGGTCTTGGATATCACGAAGCAAGTCTCCCTGCCGTAATTCAACGTAATATTTTAGAAAATCCGGGTTGGTACACAGCATATACGCCATACCAAGCAGAAATAGCTCAAGGTAGATTAGAAGCTCTATTAAACTACCAAACCATGATTTGTGACCTTACAGGGATGGAGCTTGCCAATGCCTCATTGTTAGATGAGAGTACTGCTGCTGCAGAGGCCATGACTATGTTATATGCGGGTAGATCACGCGATCAAAAGAAAAAAGAATGTAATAAGTTTTTCGTTTCAGAAGATATTCTTCCGCAAACTTTATCACTTTTAAAAACGCGAGCCATTCCATTAGCTATAGAATTGGTTATTGGTAATCATGAAGTTTTTGATTTTTCATCAGATTTTTATGGCGCACTACTTCAATACCCTGGAAAATCAGGAGAAGTTTATGATTATGCCTCATTTGTAGAAAATGCACATGCTGCAGAAATCAAAATTGCTGTTGCCGCAGACATTTTAAGCCTGGTATCTTTAAAATCCCCAGGGAGCTTTGGCGCTGATGTAGTTGTTGGTACAACGCAACGTTTTGGGATACCACTAGGTTACGGAGGACCGCATGCAGCCTATTTTGCGACGAGAGAAGAATACAAACGTAATATCCCTGGACGTATTATTGGTGTAACCCAAGATATGAATGGTAATAGAGCGCTACGTATGGCGCTGCAAACAAGAGAACAACATATTAAAAGAGACAAAGCAACCTCAAATATATGTACCGCTCAGGTTTTATTAGCGGTAATGGCTGGTATGT
This sequence comes from Aquimarina rhodophyticola, assembly GCF_042434915.1. Lineage (GTDB taxonomy): Bacteria > Bacteroidota > Bacteroidia > Flavobacteriales > Flavobacteriaceae > Aquimarina. The sequence goes on along the minus strand of NZ_CP170198.1, from coordinate 24,250 downwards.
ACGCTGTCTACCACGGTCCAAAAGGACTCGGTTATATAGCAAATAAAGTACATACCTATGCAAACACAGTTAACAAAACGCTCAAAAAGTTAGGATTTGAGCAACTCAATACTACATTTTTTGATACTATTCGTATTACCGCAGATGCTGCAAAAATAAAATCACTTGCAGAAGCAAAGCAGGTGAATTTCTTTTATCCAAATAAAAATACTGTATCTATATCTTTTAATGAAGCCACTACGGTTAAAGACCTAAACGTTATAATTTCAATTTTTGCAGAAGCTTTTAATAAAGAAACTATAATAATAGATGATACAATAGAAGTCGATAGCACTATCCCACAAAACCTGACAAGAACTACAGATTTTTTAACCAACCCAGTATTCAACTCCTATCATTCGGAGACTGAGTTAATGCGTTATATCAAAAAACTGGAACGTAAAGATCTTTCACTTAATCATTCCATGATTGCGTTAGGTTCCTGTACCATGAAACTTAATGCCGCCGCCGAAATGTTGCCATTAAGTGACCCACAATGGGGTAATATACATCCATTCGTACCTGTCGAGCAAGCACAGGGATATCAAGAGTTACTAACAAAGTTAGAAAATCAACTTACCGAAATTACAGGTTTTGCAGGAACATCCTTGCAACCCAACTCTGGAGCGCAAGGAGAATTTGCTGGTCTAATGGTAATTAGAGCATATCATGAATCACGTAACGATCATCATCGTACTATTTGTTTGATCCCATCATCTGCCCATGGAACAAATCCTGCCTCGGCAGTTATGGCTGGCATGAAAGTAGTTGTAACAAAAGCTACCGAAGAAGGTAACATTGACATTAACGATTTGCGCGAAAAAGCCGAAAAATATAAAGATAATTTGGCTGCTTTAATGGTAACCTATCCATCAACACACGGTGTATACGAATCAGCAATTAAAGAGATAACGTCAATTATACACGAGAATGGCGGACAAGTTTATATGGATGGCGCCAATATGAATGCTCAAGTAGGACTAACTAACCCAGGCGCTATTGGAGCTGATGTTTGTCATCTTAACTTACATAAAACCTTCGCTATACCCCACGGAGGCGGAGGCCCAGGAGTAGGCCCAATATGTGTAGCAGCACAACTTGTTCCTTTCTTACCAGGAAACCCTGTTATCGAAACAGGAGGAGATCATGCTATTACGGCAATTTCTGCAGCACCATGGGGCTCTTCTTTAGCGTGCATAATTTCTTATGGATATATCACAATGCTAGGCGCCGAAGGATTAAAAAATGCTACAGAATATGCAATCCTCAATGCCAATTATATTAAAGAGCGTTTAAATGGGCATTATAGCACATTGTACTCGGGAGAACGTGGTAGAGCTGCTCATGAAATGATTGTTGATTGTCGTCCATTTAAAGCCAATGGAATAGAAGTGACCGATATAGCAAAACGTTTAATGGATTATGGTTTTCATGCACCTACTGTTTCATTTCCCGTAGCAGGTACTGTTATGATTGAGCCAACAGAAAGTGAAAGTAAAGCAGAATTAGATCGTTTTTGTGATGCATTAATATCAATTAGAAAAGAAATAAGTAATGCAACCAAAGACGATACAAACAATATGCTTAAAAACGCACCTCATACATTAGCCATGGTAACAGCAGATGACTGGAGTTTTCCTTATTCTAGATCCCAAGCTGCCTATCCACTATCCTATATAGCTGAAAATAAATTTTGGCCATCAGTACGTCGTGTGGATGATGCATATGGAGACAGAAATCTTATTTGTACTTGTGAACCCATAGAAGCCTATATGGACGAAGTATAATACCTGTATTACATAAACAAAGGCGGGATCTTACGTATAAGATCCCGCCTTTGTTTTACAAAAAATCCTCAATCAATTTATTCATCTTCACCTATCGAGGAGGCAACAAATATATCCTTAATTTTATCTCTTACATCCTCATCTTCTAAATAATGTAATAAAGCTTCTTTCAAAAAATCTCTTTTAGTATATCCAATATCAGACTCATTTACTCCAGCTATATACTCATCTAATAACATATTACCCTTACCTGTAACTAGCCATACAGGATTTAATTGTTCATAGTTACTAATGATTGTTTCTATAAAATCACCTCCAATATTACTGTTAGAGGATTGCAACCGGTGTAAATACCCTGGACTTGCATTTATCGATAAACTGAAGCTACGCAAACTATACCCCAAAAACTCTGCAAAAATAATGACTCTATCTAAAATATTATCTTTTTTGTCCAAAATAGTAGTTTAAAATTTGTAAAAATCCAATATTTTACATAATATTGTATACCGAAACCTCAACATTTCGTTCACAAATATACTCATCATTTTAACATTAGCCAACTATCATGATAACGCAAACAGAACGCTCGGCTATAATAAATAGTTTAGGAAGCAAGCACATTAAAAAAATCCAAGAGCATCTCAAAAAAAACAATATTGTAACCTCACAAGGAAGGCCCTACTCTAAAGCCACTATATCCTATATCCTTTCTGGTGAGCGTGAAAATGAAGCCATTGAAAATGCTATCTTTGCTTTTGCTCATCAAAAAATTATAGAAAGAGAGAAGCAACAAGAACTAAGAGAACTGTTAATAGCAAAACAAAAAGAATGAAATCTGATATTATCTGTAGAAAAGATTTAGAATTTTTAATGAATTCTTTTTATGGTGAAGTTTTGGCGGATCCACAGATTGGATTTATTTTTACTGATATCGCTCAGCTCAATATCAATAAACATTTGCCAATTATAGTTGATTTTTGGGAAATGAATGTATTGCGAACAGGTTCATATCGTAACAATGTTATGAAAATTCATCAGGACCTCAATCTAAAATTCCCTCTGAAAGCATCTCATTTTGAAATTTGGCTTACTCTCTTTAACAAGACTGTAGATCATTTATATCAAGGGATTAATGCGCAACGTATTAAAACCAATGCATTATCAATTGCTACTGTTATTCAAGTTAAACTTAGTAATGAAGAAATTAATAATTTGAATTAACTGAATATTAACAAAATTGGATAATGTAGCTGTTTTATGATATGAAGGTTTATATTTGCTTAAATTTAAAATTAATTTATGAAAAAGATCTTTATTTTATTTCTCCTTACTATCATAGGAACAGGCACTTCAATCGAAGCTCAAAACTTTCAACCTGGTTTTAATCATTTCTCTAAGAAAAAAACCACTTATCTGCATATGATGGATGGAACGGTACAAAAGGGTAATTTAAAAAGTTTGGATTACAAAAAGGGACTGATTGAGGGCATCAAAATTAGAGATCTGGAAAACAATAAAATTAAAATCAAACCAGAGAATATTAATTTTCTTTACATACCTCCAAGTGGTTTAGCAAAACTGGGTAGGTTTATGGATATGGCTACAGATTCTCAACAATGGAAAAATAAGGATCTAGATCAAAACTTATTTAAGGATGGTTATGCTTATTTCGAAAATTCTGATGTTCGTGTAAAGAAAAAAACCAGAAATCTAATGATGCAGTTGGTAAACCCTGATTTTTCTGATAAAATTAAAGTATATCAAGACCCTATGGCTGGTGAAACTATGAGTATAGGTGTTGGACCACTTAAAGCCGGTGGAATTGCAAAATCTTATTATGTTAAGAAAGCTAACGAAAAGGTTGCTGTTCGTCTTAAGAAGAAAGATTACGACGAAGAGTTCGCGATGTATTTTGCGGACTGTCCTGAGTTAATTGAAAAGTACGGTGAGAAAGTAAAATGGTCACAATTTGCACTTCATGTATATGAATACAACACGTTGTGTAACTAATCACATTTTAAAAACTATTATTTACTAAGGGGAAGCAATATGCTTCTCCTTTTTTGCTCAAATGCAATGAAAAATAAATTATAAATTCTATATTTCGGCACCGTTGATTTTTTTTAACAAAAAGCATCCTATGTACGAAGGCACTTTTCCGCACAAAAGATTTGAAAAAACGCTGAGTTTCCTAAGAAAGCATACCCCTACTCCCACTACCGTATTAGATTTAGGTGTAGAAAATCCTTTTTCAGAAATTATGAAAATGGAAGGTTATGATGTTCAAAACACTACTGGAGAAGATTTAGACTTTGATACCTCTGCATTGAAAGAAAGCACCGCAAGCGTCGTTACAGCCTTTGAAATCTTTGAACATTTACTCTCACCGTTTACAGTATTGAGAGATATTAAGGCTACAAAAATTGTAGCTTCCGTTCCTTTGCGTTTGTGGTTTTCTAGTGCTTACAAAAGCAAAACAGATCCATGGGATAGACACTATCACGAATTTGAAGATTGGCAATTTGATTGGTTACTTGAGAAAGCAGGTTGGACCATAATTGCAAGAGATTCATGGACTCATCCTGTTAATAAAATAGGGTTTAGACCCCTGTTGAGATTTTTTACACCACGATACTACATCGTTTATGCAGAAAGACATGAGATACTCTAAAATCGAAAGATCGCTATAACGATTATCATGTTAAAAATATACATAATCATACCCGCCCATAATGAAGAAGTCTTTATTAAAAAGACTCTAGACTCGTTAGTTGCGCAATCTATTAAACCTTCCAAAATCGTAGTTGTTGATGATAATAGTACTGATAAAACTCGTGATATTATACAAACATACTGCGACAGCTATTCTTTTGTGTCTTTAGTTAAAATTATTTCAGAATCACAACACCTTCCAGGAAGTAAGGTTATCAATGCTTTTAATACTGGTCTCAAAACTCTAGATAATGACTACGATATTCTTTGTAAATTTGATGCAGATTTAATATTCCCTCAAAATTATCTAGAAACTATGGTGTCGCATTTTGATGCTAATCCTAAGATTGGTATGGTGGGAGGTTTTTGCTATGTTTTAAAAGATACACTATGGCAACTAGAAAATCTAACCAATAAAGATCATATTCGTGGGGCTTTAAAAGCATATCGCAAAGAATGTTTTGACGATATCAAAGGACTGGTACCTGCAATGGGTTGGGATACTATCGATGAACTATTAGCACAATACTACGGTTGGTTAATTAAAACTGATGATTCACTAATTGTAAAACATTTAAAGCCTACAGGCTCCATCTATCACAAACTTGCAAAATACAAGCAAGGTCAAGCATTTTATCAAATGCGATACGGATTTTTTCTAACGCTAATCGCTTCAGCTAAACTGAGTTTGTTAAAAAAACAACCTAAACTATTTCGAGATTATATCAAAGGATATTTTAACGCAGTTATTAGCAAAACACCGTACCTAGTTACCCCGGATCAAGGTGATTTTATAAGAAAGTTACGATGGAAAAAGATCCTGAATAAATTATTTTAAAACCTCATGTAATACTTTACCCGTTGTTCCATTAGGAAACTCAATGCCCAGTAAAGTTGAAATAGTGGGAGCAACATCTGTGATGTATACTTTTTTAACACTAGTTCCCTTTTGTATTCCTTTTCCAAAAAATAATAATGGTGCATGTGTATCATAACTTGAACCACTACCGTGGGTTGATCCTTTTTTTGAGTATACTATAGTCGCTGGATTTAAAACAAATAACACATCTCCACTTCTTTTTTGATGAAATCCCTTTTGCAATAAACCTGCTACACCAAACTCGTACGTACCTCCTAACATTTGTTCTCGCGTATATACTTTATCAACCTGATCATACTCAAGCACTCGTTGAGCGGTAAATGATTGTAACACAGAGTGGTTTATCTCATTAGCTTTCATTGAACTATAGTCAAAAAACAGTTGTCCGTTAGAAACATTCTCAATTAAATTTTTAACTTGAAATCTTTCGTAAAGTTCGTTATTCATCGTTTTTGAAAATTCTTTTATATCAAAATAGCCTGCTGGAATTTTAAGTGAAGTTAAGTAAGCTGGAACATTTACAGCTCCATGGTCTGCAGTTAAGAATATAGTATAGTTATTGACCCCAACCTGTTTGTCTAATACTGCGAGCAAACGCTCTAAATCCTTATCTAACCGCAAATATGCGTCTTGAACTTCTTTGGAATTAACACCAAAATTATGACCTATATAGTCTGTACTTGAAAAACTTATTGTTAACACATCTGTATCATTATCTAAGCCTAATCCTTCTCCTTTTAATGCAGCAATTGCAAAATCAGTAGTTAGACTGTTGCCGTAGGGTGTAGCCTTTAAAATATCAAAACCACCATTAGACTCAGCCAAATCAGCTAATTCATAAGGAAATATTGGTTTCTCTTTTCCTTTGAAACCAGCTTCAAAAGCAGTATCATCTTCACCACTAGCGCTATACTGATCAATATTTTTTAATGTATTCCATGTTTTTAGATACGATTTTATAGATTTTGATGCATTAAACTCTTGCACCCATTTTGGCAATGCGTCCATATAATATGAGCTTGTAATCCATTGCCCTTCGTCACGACCTCTAAACCAATAGGCTGCATTAGCTGTATGCCCTGCTGGTAAGATGGCTCCGCGATCTTTTAGAGATATCCCTATTGTTTTGCCACGCATTTGCGTATGCATTCGATTTTGATCGGTAAAGCTAGTAGTTTTTAATCGTCGCGGAGACATTTGTTCGTATGTACTGGTAGAGCCTACAGCCTTTACTAGTGTATCCTCAACACAGTAAACTGTAGTTTTGGATTTTTTATCATACCAATTATTTGCTATTATCCCATGATTAAATGGGGTTGTTCCTGTGTAAACAGAAGCATGACCAGGACCTGTATAAGTTGGTATATAGTTAAAATGAGCGTTTTTATATTGAAAACCATCATTGATAAGCCGGTTAAACCCTCCAGCTCCAAAGGTTTCTCGAAACCGTGTCAAATAATCATATCGCATTTGATCAACTACAATTCCAACAACTAATTTAGGACGATCTTCTTTACTTTGCTTAGTCTGTGTGTATACTGTACCGACCGAAAAAATGGTAACCACAAAAAATACTATTCGTAACATGAGTTTTATTTGTATTATGAATTGCAAAAGTAGCATTTATATAAAACTAAACTTTAGTATAAGGTTAAATGCTGTCGGATATTTTTTTTCTATTTTAGCCATTCTAATCCGAATTTCATGTTTTATTTAGACGATATTGGACGCTATTTTTTGATGATAAAAGGAATTTTTAGTCGTATGACTAAAGGTTCTGTATTGCGTACGCTAATATTTAAAGAGATTGATGACTTAATTATTGGGTCTATCGGAATTACAGTATTTCTTGCATTTTTTATTGGTGCTGTAGTTGCTATACAAACAGCTTTAAACCTTACCAATCCCTTGATACCTAAACAACTAATTGCTTTTGCTTCTCGACAGTCGGTTATTCTAGAATTTGCACCAACATTTATTTCGGTTATTATGGCAGGTAAAGTCGGGTCATTTATAACATCAAGTATTGGTACAATGCGCGTAACTGAGCAAATTGACGCGTTAGAAGTAATGGGTATTAATTCGTTGAATTACCTTGTATTCCCTAAGATAATTGCCATGTTAATGTATCCCTTTGTTATAGCAATTGCTATGTTTGTGGGAATTTTTGGAGGCTATATAGCTGGTGTTTATGGAGGTTTTGTTTCGAGTAGTGAGTTTATTACTGGATTACAAGATGAGTTTGTTCCTTTTCATCTGGTGTATGCCTTTATAAAAACATTTTTATTTGCCTTTCTACTAGCTACTATACCTTCGTTTCATGGATATTATATGAAAGGTGGTGCACTTGAGGTAGGAAAAGCGAGTACAGCTGCTTTTGTTTGGACAACGGTGGTTATTGTAATTTCAAACTACATACTAACTCAATTACTACTAAGCGCATGATTGAAGTAAATGATATTCATAAAGCTTTTAATGGCGAAGAAATACTAAAAGGAATCACAACCACCTTTCATCGCGGAAAAACGAATCTTATTATCGGTACCAGTGGTAGTGGTAAGACTGTATTTTTAAAATGTCTTCTAGGGCTTTTTACACCCGAAAAAGGAACGATCTCCTATGATGGAGAAAATTATTCTGAGTTGGATGATGAAGAAAAGAGACGTCTGCGTCAACAAATGGGTATGGTTTTTCAGGGAAGCGCATTGTTTGATTCTATGACAGTAGAAGAAAATATTATGTTTCCGCTCCAAATGTTCACCAAGCAAAAAAAAACAGAAATGCTTGATCGTGCTAACGAAGTAATTGATCGAGTTAATCTTGAGAATGCCAATAAAAAACTTCCTTCAGAGATAAGTGGTGGTATGCAAAAACGAGTAGCGATTGCTCGTGCTATTGTAACTCGACCAAAATATTTGTTTTGTGATGAACCTAATTCTGGGCTAGATCCTAATACCGCTATGGTTATCGATAATTTAATTCAAGAAATTACTGTCGAAAATGATATTACCACCGTAATCAACACTCATGACATGAACTCTGTGATGGAAATCGGTGAAAAAATTATTTTTCTTAAAAAAGGTTTCTTAGAATGGGAAGGTGATAAAACGCAAATTTTTAAAACTGAAAATGAAGCTGTAACCAATTTTGTATATTCTTCGAATTTATTCAAGAAAGTTAGAAAAGCACAATTACAAGGGTTTTAAGTATAAAAACTTTACTTATTTAGTTCTCCTTAGTTTATAAGTAACGTATCGACCCCTATTTTACGAGTTATCCACATACGTAAATCAGTTTGTCGAACATCCTGAAGACTATCAGATAATTGTGTTTTCCATTTAGGAAATAGCACAGGAACTGTATCTACTTTTAAAAAATTTGATTGAAGTATCAGTCCATACCCTAACCTCGATAAATCAGGAAATCTAATTTTTGCATCTTTTGCTATGCTATTATATGGTAGTACCTTGACTGGTGTTACTTTATTTGCTTCTTGTAGTTGCAATTCTAGAGCGGCAATTTGATTTTTAAGATCCTCATTTTGTGCCGTTAGACGATCATTAGCACTTTCGAGTCTACCTAGTTCTACAATTGACCGGTCGTAAGCTTTTGAGACTTGTTCTAATCCTCTAGACTTATTACCGTTTATAGTTAGTTCAAAATCCTTAATATGGTCATACTTTTTTATTTCATTTCTTAGGTCACTTACTACGGCCTCTGCTATTTCACCATCAAAATACAACTTGATGGTTTCTTCATTATAGTTATAAAAATCTTTACGAAGGTATAAATTTTCATTCCCTGCTATTTCAGTTTCCAAAAAATTACGATAATCCCGCTCACTATTACTTTCTCCCAAAACTTTAACAAAAGTAAAGATAGCTGGAATCATAGCCATTAAAGCTATAAATGACGCCAATTGAGCTGTACGCTTACGCTTTGCAGAATTGGCATATCTAATCATAGGAAAACGTAATAACTTGGCTGTTATAAATGTAGATAATGCAATAAAAATAGCATTGATCGTAAAAAGATATAAAGCTCCACCTGCGTATATGAAATTCCACTCGGCAATACCATAACCAACCGTACAAAGTGGTGGCATAAGAGCCGTTGCGATTGCTACTCCTGCAATGGCATTTGGCATAGTTCCTTTTTTAGATTTTGCCATTATTAATGCTAGGCCACCAAAGATTGCTACAAAAACATCTAGAATTGTTGGAGCTGTTCTCGCTTCTAATTCTGGAGTTAACTCTGTTAAAGGTGAAAGAGAGAAATATATCGTTGCTGTTAAGACACTTAACCCAACCATCACACCTAAGTTGATTAAGGATCTACGTAGGGTATCAATATCATTGATTGCTATAGATAAACCTACACCTACTATCGGACCCATTAAAGGTGATATAAGCATCGCTCCAATCACGACCGCTGTAGAACTAACATTAAGCCCAATCGAAGCTACAAAGATAGAGAAAACAAGAATCCATGCTGTATGCCCTTTAAAAGGTATGTCATTTTTGACATCTGCTACTGTTTGGTCTCGGTCTGTATCAGATCTAATATCTAATAAATCGCTTAAAAAAGCGCTAACACTTTCAAAAAGACCTTTAGCCTCTTTTTTTATAGTTTCTCTTACCTCATCTGCTTCAGAAGATGTATGTGGGTTCGAATTATCTTGCATACTTTACTTATCCGTAATGTTCTCCAAACTTTGCTTTTACTGATGCCAAAACTTCTTTAATCTGTTGTTCTTTTTTCTTTGGATAGATTAAAAGAACTTCTTCATTATCAATAATTATATAATCATCCAATCCATCAACTACGACCACCTTTTTATCTGATGTTCTAATCATATTACCAGAAGCATCTTGCGCCAATAGTTTAGCATTGACTACCGCATTTTTTGCTTCAGTTTTATCTAGTTCGTTATACAGCGAGCCCCAGGTACCCAAGTCGTTCCAGTCAAAGGTAGCTGGCACAACATATACATTATCAGCTTGCTCTAAGATAGCATAATCAATTGATATATTTTCTGCCAGGGGATAGTTATTTATAATAAAAGCTTCTTCTTTTTTAGTGTTAAAATCTTGAAGACCGCTTACAAATAAATCCATCATTTCTTTTTGATAATTCTCAAAAGCTGTAAGTATACTCGAGACACTCCAAATGAAAATACCTGCATTCCACAAATAATTACCTTGTGCTAAAAATTGCTTTGCTTTTTCGTAGGTTGGCTTTTCAGTAAACTTTGAAACTTTTTTAATAGCATTTTCGCTCTCATTGTGTTCAATATAGCCATATCCCGTATTAGGGAAGGTTGGTTTAATACCCAAGGTAATCAGTCTGTCGTTTTGCTCACATGTCTCAAAACTTTGTTGCACATCATTGGCAAAAGCTTTTTCGTCCTCTATCCAGTGATCACTTGGGGCAACGATCATAACAGCATTGGGATCCATCTTTTGAATTTTTAAAGAGGCATACAAAATACAAGGTGCTGTATTGCGCATTGCTGGCTCCCCGATTATTTGGTCTTTTCTTATTTGAGGTAGATGTTCCTGCACTAAATCACTATAGCATGCATTCGTTAAAATAAAAATATTTTCTTCGGGAATACTTTTTGCCAATCTTTTAAAGGTATGTTGAATTAAAGATTCGCCAGTTCCTAACATATCATGAAACTGCTTAGGAAATTTGGTAGTACTAACAGGCCAAAACCTTGATCCCACTCCTCCTGCCATTAAAATAGCATAATAATTCTTTTTCATAATTTATATCTATAGCGATTTAATAAACAAATAACTTTACTTATAATATAATTTAAAATAGTAAGCTAATGTACTATTTCAACTTCGGCATTAGGATTAAAAAGGTAAATTCTTCCTGTATTAATCTCAACACATTCATATCTTTTAATTTTTTTATTCCCTTTGCGAAATAATTTACCGTTGTATAATCTAAACGTGCTTCCCTGTGGAAGTTCAAAGATATAGTTTTTATCATTTACCGGATCAAACTGTTTGAGTAGAAGGGATAAATGAGCATCGGTGTCACTGCTAGCTTTTGGGTTTTTGAAATGAGTTGCAATTGCAGGCAATAGTGAAGAAGGAAATATCTGAGGGTTAATAAAAGGAAGCATTAAGCGCTGAAACGTCCGTTTCCATTCTAATCCATGCGGTTTTATTCTATTTCCGTAGTTTTCAAAAGCAATGAGATGTGCTATCTCATGAATTAATGTAATCAGGAATCGATATTTATTGAGCGAAGCGTTCACAGTTATGCGATGACCCCCATCAGCTAATCTGCGATAATCTCCATGACGTGTTACGCGTTCATTAACGATTTTGAGATACACCTGATGTTGAACTATCAAGTCAAATGCAGGATCTACAGCACGTTCTGGTATATATTTAGTTAAAATTTCTTTCACACGTACAAAATACAAAATAGCCTAGAAAGTATAGAATAATCTTATTTTAAATTCATGTAATCATTCAATTATTACGGTGTGCTACTTGAAACTTGCAAAATTTTACCATTATAAAATTTATGGCCTGTTTCAGCAAAATCGCTGATGTATTGTGCCATTTCTAATGCAGTAAGTGGTGCTTTGTATCCTGGAAAAGCTTCTTCGAGCATCTCTGTTTGTACTGCTCCCAAAGCCAAGGCGTTAAATGCGATCCCAGTCTCTTTATACTCTTCAGCCAGTAGCTCGATCAAAGTTAGTACCGCACCTTTACTAGAACTGTAAGCTGCCAAGCCAGGAAACTTTAAACTACCTTGAATTCCGCCCATACTACTTATGGCTATCACATGACTTCTTTTGCGTAAGAAAGGAAGCATTGCACGTGTTAGCGCTGCTACACCAAAAACGTTAACGTGATACACTTTTTCAAAATCCCTTGTTGTAAGCTGTGAAAATGGCTTGTTTATCAAAAGTCCTGCATTATGGATAATTATATCGATTTGTTCCCATTGAGAATTCACAAAACTCACAACACTATCTATAGATTTTTCACTTAATAAATCAAAGGAAAAAGTTTGAATTTTATCACTTTTTAAGGCTTCAACTGATTCTGTATCTCTAGACAAAGCCAAAACATTATGACCTCTAGAGGCAAACAGCTTTGCTAACTCAAATCCAATACCTCGGCTGGTTCCTGTAATAAGTACATTTTTCATATAATTTATTGCTTATTTTAATTCAATCTAATTTCTTTATCGGCTGTATTTGCCATTTTTTCAACGCATACAATTATCGATTCTACTAAGGCAGTCATAAAATCAATGTTCATATGAGAAGTCTCATCATCGACATGATGATAATAATCATAATTAGAAAAATCAAACGCAGAAAGTGTATGACTAGGAATCTTTAATTCTTTGTAAAACGAATAGTTATCACTGCGCTTAAAAAGCTGATATTCTTCAGCTTTAGGCAAGAAACCGATCCAATCCTTGTGCGCATAACTATTGAGTTTATCTGCCATATTAGATTTAGCAAAACCTGTTAGATACGCGTTATAGCTTTTATCAACCATTGGTACACCAACCATCTCAAAATTAAGCATTGTATAAATTGGCACTTCAAGTTCTTTAAAACGATTAGCAATATGTGCTGATCCTATTAACCCGCTCTCTTCTGCACCAAATAGTATAAAAATCAGACTACGCTTTGTAGATTTAATTTTTGCGAAATGCTTAGCTAGAGATAACACTACACTTACTCCTGTAGCATTATCATTTGCCCCATTAGCAATACTATCCATAGTTTTAACCGCTTGCTTTTGAATCCCAATATGATCCAAATGGGCGCCTAAAACAATGTACTCCCGTGACAGTAAAGAATCGTTTCCTTTAATAAAAGCGACTATATTTTTTGTATCGATTCCTTTTGCAATAAAAGGGTCTTCATAAGTTGTAAAAAAAGGTACTACTCCATAACTTTTAAATTCTTTTATAGCATAAGCCGCAGATAGCTCATAGCCCTTGCTACCAAGAGCACGCCCCTGTAAGGAATCACTCGCTAGATAGGTGATATGTTGTTGCAACGCTGTTTTGATTTCAATAGTATCAACACGTTTTAACTTTAATTTATTTTCTTGAGCAAATCCAATAGACAACCCAAAGAATAAACAATATAATCCAAAGATTTTATACAATATTTTCATATTTACTAATAACTATAATTAATCTACAGCGTATATTTAATTTGAGCTGCCTGAAGTAAAAGTATTGTTTTAGCATCACATATTGACCCATTTTGAACTTTTTCTATAGCTTGTTCCAAGGATAATTCTACTACATTAATATGTTCATGTTCTTCTTTTACACCGCCTCCAGATGTGACTTTCATTGCCTCATTATATTCGCTAAGAAATAAATATATTTTTTCTGTAGAAACTCCGGGTGATGTAAAGACAGCTCCTAATGATTCTAGATCTGACAATTGATATCCCGTCTCTTCAAGAGCTTCTCGTATTGCACACTGTCTAGGGCTATCTCCATCTAGCATCCCTGCACACACCTCCATACTAGAATTTTGTTGATTCACTAAATAAACTGGATATCTAAACTGCTTGGTAAGAATAACCGTTCTATTTAGTTTATTGAAGAGCAAAACTGCCGCTGCATCCCCACGATCAAACACTTCTCTCACATGATGCTCCCAAGCCTCTGAAGATTCAGGTAAAAAATCAAAAGAATATTCACGCAGTGTATATTTGTTACTAGACAATACTCGATTTTTTTCATTTTTAACTCTTGGTTTCATCATGTATAAAAGATAAAAAATCCCACTTTATTCAAAGTGGGATTTATATTAATTTAAATTTTATTTAATACTTATATAGGACATAATCTATGCCAGCATAGTAACTGGATTTTCCAAATATTGTTTAAGTGTTTGAAGAAATTGTGCACCAGTAGCACCATCAACTGTTCTGTGGTCACATGCAAGTGTAACCTTCATCGTATTACCCACAACAATTTGTCCTTCTTTGACAACTGGTTTTTCTACAATGGCTCCCACAGACAAAATAGCAGAATTAGGCTGATTTATAATCGATGTAAATTCTTGAATTCCGAACATCCCCAAATTTGAAACTGTAAAAGTACTTCCTTCCATTTCTTGCGGAGTTAGTTTTTTGGATCTAGCTTTTCCTGCCAAATCTTTTACTTTTCCACCTATCTGCGTTAATGACATTTGATCTGCAAATGTGAGCACAGGAACCACTAGCCCCTCATCAACAGCAACAGCGACACCGATATGAATATGTTTGGCATATTTCATTACAGTATCTGTCCATTGTGTATTTACCTGTGGATGTTTACGTAATGCCATAGCACATGCTTTAACCACCATATCGTTAAAAGATACCTTTGTATCTGGTAATTGATTTATATTTTGACGAGAAAGCATTGCTTGCTCCATGTTTACCTCTATAGTCAGATAATAATGAGGCGCCGAAAATTTAGATTCTGCCAAGCGCTTTGCAATCACTTTGCGCATTTGAGAATTCTTAACTTCTTCAAAAGCTTCTTCACCTGCTGGTGTATATACCTGAGGAGATTGTGCTTGGGTAGAAATTTCAGATTTTTGAGGCATTGTCTTCGCTTCTTGCGAAGGTGTATACGACTCTACATCTTTTTTTACAATTCGCCCTTTATCTCCCGATCCTTTTATTTTAGAAAGACTAATCCCTTTATCTGCAGCTATTTTTTTTGCTAACGGTGAAGCAAAAATACGCTCTCCAGAACTATTATCCTCTTGTGTGTCTGTAGGTAGTACCGTTTTCTTTTGATCTTCGGTAGTACTGTTCGATTTACTTTTATTTTCAGGTTCTGATGATGAAGCTTCAGTTTTTCCATCTTTTAATCCTGAAATGTCTGTGCCTTTGGGACCAATAATTGCTAATAATGCATCTACCGGAGCTGTTTCTCCTTCTCCTATTCCAATATGAAGTAACGTACCATTATAAAATGATTCGAACTCCATCGTAGCTTTGTCAGTTTCTATTTCTGCAAGGATATCTCCTTCTTCAACGCTATCACCTACTTTTTTTAACCAAGTAGCTACGGTTCCTTCTTCCATAGTGTCACTAAGTCTTGGCATAGTGATTACTTCAACTCCTTCAGGAACTTCAGTTGAAGAAGCTTTGGAGGCTGTATTTTCTTGCGATGCTTGCTCTTCAGAAATATTTGCTTCGTCATCTTTTTTGGAAGCACCCTCTTTAAGGAGATCTGATATATCTTCACCTTCTTCCCCTATAATAGCTAGAAGTTGATCTACAGGAGCTGTTTCACCTTCTTCTATACCTACATGCAGTAAAACGCCTTCATAAAAGGACTCAAACTCCATCGTAGCTTTATCTGTTTCTATTTCTGCAAGGATATCTCCTTCACTTACTTTATCTCCTTTTTTAACAAGCCACTTTGCGACAACCCCTTCTTCCATTGTGTCGCTCAAACGCGGCATATTAATTACTGTAGCCATATCTTATTGTGGTTTGTGTGATAAAAACGGATAATCTTTTTGATCGTAAACAACGTCATACATAACGTTCTTTTCTGGAAATGGTGAGTCTTCAGCAAACTTTTGACATGCAGCAACACTGTCTTTAACCCTTTTGTCTATAACTGCAATTTCATCATCAGTTGCGTGTTTTTGCTCTTTAATAATATCCAAAACTTGAGTAATTGGGTCTATTTTTTGATATTCGGCCACTTCATCCTTAGTTCTATATTTTTGAGCATCACTCATTGAGTGTCCTCTATACCTATATGTCTTTAACTCTAAAAACGTTGGTCCGCCTCCAGTGCGAGCTCTATTAATAGCTTCGTCCATAGCCTCTGCTACCTTCACTGGGTTCATTGCATCTACAGGGCCACAAGGCATCTCATACCCTAATCCAAGTTTCCAGATATCTGTGTGATTAGCCGTTCGCTCTACAGAGGTACCCATAGCATACCCATTATTCTCTACACAAAATACCACTGGAAGTTTCCATAACATTGCAAGATTAAAAGTTTCATGCAAGGAACCTTGACGTGTAGCACCGTCACCCATAAAAGTAAGTGTTACAGCATCTCTCTTATGATATTTATCAGCAAATGCTAAACCTGCACCAAGAGGGATTTGCCCCCCAACGATACCATGTCCACCATAAAATCTGTGTTCTTTAGAAAAAATATGCATCGACCCACCTAAACCTTGAGAAGTACCTGTACCCTTACCATATAGTTCAGCCATTACTCGCTTTGGATCCACGCCCATACCAATTGGCTGTACGTGATTACGGTACGCCGTAATCATACGATCTTTGGTTAAATCCATCGCATGCAACGCTCCTGCCAAAATCGCTTCCTGACCGTTATACAAATGTAAAAACCCTCTTACTTTTTGCTGGATATATACTTGAGCCAGTTTGTCCTCAAACTTTCTCCAGAAAAGCATATCTTCATACCACTTCAGGTAAACTTCTTTGGTTATTTTTTCCATTTAGAATGTAATAATATTTCTATTTATTTATAGATACTCAATGCCTTTTAAAAAGCGAATAATTCTTATAATTATTTCATGGTTATAATTGACACCAAAAGCAAAAATAATATATTCACTTGTAAGGGAAAAGGAGTTTACAAATAAATATCTACTTGTAGCTTATAGATACGATTTATCAAAAATCAATGGTAGCAAATTAGACAACGAATTTGAACATACTACTTTACCTGTCTCTCCCATAAAATAAATTTCGATAGGCTGCTTCTGCTTTACTTCATACTCTGCTATTGCTTGACGACACGCTCCACAGGGAGGAGTTGGGGTAATCAATTGATGTTTTAGAGATCGCGCAGAAAGTACCATTTTTACAACGGGCACATCTGGGTAATTGGCTCCCGCATAATAAATGGCTGTACGCTCCGCACATAAGCCAGAAGGGTACGAAGCATTTTCTTGATTGTTACCTAGCACTATTTCATTATTCCCTAACAGAAGTGCCGCTCCAACCAAGAACTCTGAGTAGGGAGCATAAGCTTTATCCCTTATTAAGATCGCCTTTTCCATAAGCTTTTGTATATCATCTGGCGTTTCATCTAATGAATCATATACTTGTAATGTAGATTTTATAGCTATCTCTTTCAATGTAATCGTTTAAAAATTAATGCTTGACAATGTACTATAAAGTAAAAAAGTATCAAACTGTTCGCTTGATACTTTTAAAATTATTTTAAATGATACTTTTAGTTTTCGGCATAATTATCTCCAAAATTAAAAGATAAACCAAACCTAAGCGTTCCTTCCAAAGGACTCTTTACTGGGGACGTAGAGAAAAGATACGATATATCAATATTTACAATAGTATATCTAAAACCAGCTCCCAGTGCAACAAACTTACGAGCACCTTTTTCTTCGGCTTCATTAAAATAACCTGCTCTAAAAGCAAATACATCTTGATACATATATTCTGCCCCTAAGGACCATGTAAATTCTTTCAACTCTTCACTAAAACCATCGGGTGCATCACCCCAGGATGAAAAAATTGCTCCAAAGGAATTGATTTCTTGATATTCTTGATTATCCTCACCGTTTATATCGCCATCTCCATTAAAATCCTGTGGAGAAGGTACTAACAATTTATTAATTTCGAAGGACGGTGTAATTCGATTTGACTCATCCAAAAGAAAATCAAAACCAGCACCAAATTTAAAGTTAGTAGGTATAAAATTCTCTTGACCAGCCTCATCATACTTGATCTTTGGTCCAATATTAGAAATATTCGCTCCTGCACGCCAGCGTCCATTAAAAGAATTAAAAGCGATTTCTTCACTTTGAAAGAAACCTGCGATATCGACTCCAAAACTACCCGAAGCGGATATATCTTCGGTTCCATTAGATAGTTTCAAATCGGATCTTAAATAACGACCAGCTACAGCCATAGAGAAACGCTCACTCAATCGTAAGGCATACGAAACGTCAATTGTTAATTCATTAGGTTTTTCTATCAAACCTAAATCATTTGGATTTTCACGAAACTCTATTTCTCCTAAACTAAAATATTTGAAACTAGCGGCAAACGCACTACGCTCATTAATTCGGTTATAATAGGTTAAATTACCGAGTCCTATATCATTAACTAATTGACTGAGGTACGGAGTGTAATTAACTCCAACTCCCTGCTTTTTTTGAATAAAAGCATACTTTGCCGGGTTCCATTGTTGCGAAAATGCATCTGGAGTAGTAGCAACACCTTGATCCGCTAATCCTGCTGCTCTCGCATCTGCTGCTATTAAAAGAAAAGGAACCGCGGTAGTTATAGCCCGGTTATCTTGCGCCTGCAGTTGATTCCCTAAAACAAATAAAAGCCCCAAAACGAGAATAATATTCTTTTTCATAAATTGAGTTTAATTTAGACAAATATAAAGTTATTTCATTACTAAAAAAGAACAACTTTTTAAAATAGGATTTATACCATACATTAAACGTCCTTTTTTCTAATATCTTATAAAGTCAATTTATTTTTTATAAAAAAAGAATCGAATAATTGTAGTACATACATTTAAAAATGACGTTTGAACGGAATTAATAAACACTTAATCGATCCTTTTAAAAGGTAAAATTGCATATTTTTGATGGCTGAAAGAATAAAATTGATGCTACCAAAAAAGAATTTTACTTTTTATATTAAAAGTGAATAGTTTTCAAAAACAGTCGAAATTACAGCTATTTACCTATTATTTTACAATAAAGTTTAATATCACCCGTTATTGAGAATTCAAGACAGAAATAATAATTTATTCTGAAATGATAATAATTTAAAAAAATTGGGGTAAATTTAGCTGTATTTATTATATTGCGATCCCTAATTTCTACTTTAACGAACTTAAGATTATGAAAAAAGCGTTTATTTTTAAGTCGCTGATGTTACTCACCATTAGCACTTTACTGTTAAGCTGTAATCAGAATAATTACGGCGACAGTTCTCGGGCTACTGGATGGAAATACAATTCCAAAGAAGGTGGGTTCCAAGTAAACACAAACTATAACGAGCAAGAGACTGGTCCTGGACTTGTTTTTGTTGAGGGAGGTACTTTTACCATGGGACGTGTGCAAGATGATGTCATGCATGACTGGAACAATACTCCTACTCAACAGCATATTCAATCCTTTTATATGGATGAAACCGAAGTAACTAACATTATGTACTTAGAGTACCTTGACTGGTTAAAAGGTGTATATCCACCGACAGAACCTAAGTATAAAAATATTTACAACGGAGCATTACCTGATACATTGGTTTGGAGAAACCGTCTTGGGTTTAATGAAATGATGACAAATAACTATTTACGTCATCCTGCATATGCTAATTATCCAGTAGTGGGTGTAAATTGGATACAAGCAGTAGAATTTAGCAACTGGAGAACCAATCGTGTTAACGAACGTATTTTGGAAGAAGAAGGCGTTATACGAGAAAATGCTCCATTTGAAGATGTGTCTGCAGAAAGCACCTTTGATACCGAAACATATTTAAATGCTCCTTCTCAAACCTATGGAGGAAACGATGAAGCTATTCGTGGAGGTAGAGCCTCAGAAAAATATGAGCAACGTAACGACTCTACAGGATTATATATCCAGCGTAAAGATGGTTTACTATTACCAAAATATAGACTTCCTACAGAAGCTGAGTGGGAATATGCTGCTTTAGGATTAGTAGAATTGAGAAGCTATAACATCTATAGAGGTCGTAAAAAATATCCATGGAACGGAAAGTACACGCGTTCTGGTAAAAGAAGAACTCGAGGAGATCAATTAGCTAATTTTAAACAAGGTGATGGTGATTACGGTGGAATCGCTGGATGGAGTGATGATGGTGCAGATATAACCGCGCCAGTTAAATCATATGATCCAAACGACTACGGTTTATATGATATGGCTGGAAACGTTGCCGAATGGGTGGCTGATATCTATCGCCCGATTGTTGATGACGAATACAATGATTTTAACTATTACAGAGGTAATGTATACACTAAGAATGCTATTAACCCTGATGGAACGGTTAAAATTGTAACTACAGACTCTATCATTTTTGATACATTGAGTAATGGTAAAATTGTTGCTAGAGTTTTACCAGGAGGAATCTTACAAACTCCTGTTGATGAAAATGAAACATATTTGAGAACTAATTTCACACAAAGTGACAATAGAAACTTTAGAGATGGTGATAAAAGCTCTTCTAGATATTATGAAGGATACCAAGATGAGAATACCCCGAATAGAAGAATGTATAACGCTCCTATTCATAAAGTAGGTCCTAGTGAAGAGGATAGTACTAAATTAGACCGAAGCTATGATGAGTCCAGCAAACGAACCACGATTGTAGGTGAGAATGTAAGAGTGTATAAAGGAGGCTCATGGAAAGACAGAGCCTATTGGCTAGATCCAGCTCAGCGAAGATTCTTCCCGCAGGATATGTCTACAGACTATATAGGATTTAGAAACGCAATGTCACGTGTAGGAACCAAAGCAAAAAACAAGAAAACTCCTAGACATCGTAAACCTAATTAATAATAGAACTAACATCATAACATATTCGGCCCTGTATAAATAACATTTATTCAGGGTTTTTTAATACACCATTATTAAATGACAATAGCAGAGTTACATAAAATATTTATTAAAAGCACCGGAGTTTGTACAGACACGCGGAAACTAAAAAATAATCAACTCTTTTTTGCTCTCAAAGGTGATAATTTTGATGGAAATTTTTACGCACAGCAAGCGATAGATCAAGAAGCACTTTATGCTATTGTAGACGATAAATCTATAGTTAACAACTCAAAAATTATATATGTTGATAATGTCTTAGACACCCTTCAAAAACTTGCAACTTACCATAGAGTTTATTTGGATATTAAGATTATAGCATTAACAGGAAGTAACGGTAAGACAACAACCAAAGAGCTTATAAACGAAGTTCTTAAGACTACCTTTAACACTGTTGCCACCCAAGGTAATTTGAATAACCATATAGGAGTACCATTGACGTTACTATCAATGACCAAATCTACAGAAATTGGCGTTGTCGAAATGGGAGCAAATCATATAAACGAAATAGAATTTTTATGCAATATAGCGCGACCTAACTTTGGATATATAACAAATATTGGAAAAGCTCATCTCGAAGGTTTTGGAAGCTTAGATGGTGTTCTAAAAGGTAAAACAGAGTTGTATCGACATTTACAAAAAGAGGAAGAACTAGTCTTTCTAAATGCAGAGGATGAAAAACTCGTGAGTGCAGCTATTACTAACAAAAGTTTTAAATTTTCTGAAAATAATAACACAGACACCACTATTAAATTTGTACAAGCAAACCCCATGGTTGCGGTATCTTATAAAAATTCAACCATACAAAGCAACCTTATTGGCTCCTATAATTTTACCAATATAGCTGCCGCGATTGCTATTGGAGATTACTTTAAAATACCTCCACAAAAAATCAAAAAAGCTATTGAGTCATATACCCCAAACAACAACCGTTCTGAAATTGTTATTTTAAAGAACTATTCGGTTATTATGGATGCTTACAATGCAAATCCATCAAGTATATCGGCAGCGATAGAAAACTTTAAAATTTCACCTTATCGATCTAAAACAATATTCCTAGGGGATATGTTTGAATTGGGACCATACAGCGCAAAAGAACACGAAAAGATTGTCGAGATATTAATAAACACCGACATAGATCAAATTATTTTAATAGGTCAACATTTTTATAAAACCAAAATCACAAATTCAAACATCATTAAATACACCTCTTTTTCTGAGTTGGAAGACAATTGGTCAACCTCCTTCCTATCTAAAGGAAATCTTATAAAGGGATCACGTGGAATGCAATTAGAGCGTATTTTAGAATTAATTAAGAAGTCTGAGTAACATCTATAAAAGTCGCTTAAATACGTTTTTGTGTGAACTGTAGAAATACACTTCTTACAACTGTTAATTCACCCAAATCTTATTAACCAAGTGTTAACACAAATATCTGATTTACAGCTATTTATTAACCATACATTAACAAAGCATATTCTCAGTAATAAATATTTTTACTTCGTCACACAAAAAATTTATTATGAAAGGAATACTACTTGCTATATGCCTTATAGCATATACCTCTGGATACACTCAACTTCAAGCTCAAAAAGATAAATCACAGGACACCCTCCTTCTTCAAATGGCGAATGATAGAGTTGCATTGTTGCAGCAAGAACTCAATTTAACGAACACAACCGCTAACATACTGAGAAAAAAAATTGTGGAGTATTCTATTGAAGCAGATAAAATAATCCAATCAGAGCTCTCGTACAACGACAAAGCTCGTAAATTAAGAAGTTTACTATACTATCAAGAAATTGAATTAAAAAACTTACTTACCGTTCCTCAATATTACAAATATGTAAACCTTACAGCAAGTAATTAGAATAATGGACTTTTTAAGATACTTCTTGTGGGTCATACTGGATTCGAACCAGTGACTTCTACCCTGTCAATATGAGCTCCTCCCGTTAAACTGGTCGTTGAGTACTGACCTCCTCCCATTAAATGTAGGCTTCCCTTTTTTGACCTCCTCCCAATAAACTGGACACTTCAAAATTAGAGTTTTAAGGGCAAAAAAATGTTTAACTTTAAAACAGATTATTTGCTTATGAGACGTTCAAAATATTCAGAATCACAAATTGTATTTGCGATCAAACAAGTAGAAACAGGTACACGTCTATCTGAAGTGTGCCGTAAGATGGGTATCAGTGAAGCCACCTTCTATAATTGGAAGAAAAAATACGGAGGTCTAGGAGTCTCGGAGCTTCGTAGACTTAAGAACTTAGAGGAGGAGAATTCGAAGTTAAAGAAGCTTGTTACCGATTTAAGTTTGGATAAACAGATCTTACAAGATGTGCTCAAAAAAAAGTTCTAAGACCTTCCAGAAAGCGCGGGATGGTCGATAATATAAGGATGGAATACAACATATCTATCCAGCGTTGCTGCAAATTAATATTAATACATAAGAGCGTATTTTATTATAAGAGTAAGGGAAGAAATGATGAATTATTGAGAATGCGCATGAACGAAATAGCTGCCATTAGGGTTCGATATGGCTTTTGGCGTATCTATATTTTATTGAGAAGAGAAGGTTTTATGGATAATCACAAACGTGTTTACAGAGTCTATTGCGAAGAAGGTCTTAACCTAAGGTCCAAGAGGCCTAAGAGGAATCGTTCTGCTTCACACAGACAGCTAAATCAAGATAGTGCTTCTAGTTTACACGAATGTTGGAGTATGGATTTTGTCTGTGACCAACTGTATAATGGCAATCGCTTCAGAGCCTTAACTGTAGTGGATAATTTTAGTCGCAAGTGCCTAGCAATTCATGCTGGAAAATCCCTTAAAGGAAGTGATGTTGTCCAAATTATGGAAATCACTACCTTTGGTAACGAGATACTTCCTAAACGTATTAAGGTTGATAACGGTAGCGAATTTATCAGTAAAGTATTAGATAAGTGGGCATATGAGAACAATGTAGAACTTGACTTTTCAAGGCCAGGAAAACCTACAGATAATCCATTTATAGAAAGTTTTAATGGTTCTTTTAGAGATGAATGTTTAAATGCTAACTGGTTCTTTTCTTTAGAAGATGCACAGGAAAAATTCGATATTTGGAGAAAGGATTATAACGAATTTAGACCACACAGCTCGTTGGGGGACATGTCCCCCAACGAGTTCATAGAAACGAATGAAAATAGCCCAAATTCTCTAGTTATAACCAGTACATAAAACGGGAGG